>CAUTXU010000017.1:0-18484 GCA_963542415.1 uncultured Streptococcus sp. | reverse complement strand
AAAGTTTCATGGTGGCTGCCCTAGCCCATGATTTATCAGAAAAACGTGGTGTTTCATCCACTCTCCTCCACTATCCTAGCTTTGTCATTGATGTCAAAAATGCAATCGGTGATGGTAATGTTAAGACCTTGGTGGATGAGATTAAGCTTTCTGAAGTCCTGATTTTAGATGACATTGGTGCCGAGCAGTCAACAGCTTGGGTGCGTGACGAAATCCTGCAGGTCATTCTCCAATATCGGATGCAGGAAAATTTACCGACCTTTTTCACATCCAACTTCAACTTTGAAGAATTGGAGCAGCATTTCGCTAAAGGGAAGCATGGAAATGACGAAACCTGGGAAGCTAGAAGGGTCATGGAACGCATCCGTTATTTGGCTGAGGAGACTCGTTTAGAAGGAGTAAACCGTCGATGACAGAAACGATTAAACTGATGAAAGCTCATAAGTCTGTTCGAAGATTTAAGGAGCAAGCCCTTCCTCAGGAAGACTTGACTGAAATCCTGACAGCAGCCCAGATGGCCTCGTCTTGGAAGAATTTCCAATCCTACTCTGTGATTGTGGTACGAAGTCAAGAAAAGAAAGATGCTCTGTATGAATTGGTGCCTCAGGAAGCCATTCGCCAGTCAGCTGTTTTCCTTCTCTTTGTTGGAGATTTGAACCGAGCAGAAAAGGGAGCACGACTCCATACGGATACATTCCAACCTCAGGGTGTGGAAGGCCTCTTGATTAGTTCGGTCGATGCAGCTCTTGCTGGACAAAATGCCCTGTTGGCGGCTGAAAGCTTGGGCTATGGTGGTGTCATTATTGGCTTGGTACGGTACAAGTCAGAAGAAGTAGTAGAGCTCTTTAACCTGCCTGACTACACCTATCCTGTCTTTGGGATGGCACTAGGAATACCAAATGAAGAACATGAAGTCAAACCTCGCTTGCCATTGCATCAAGTGGTATTTGAGGAAGAATATCAGGAACAAACAGTTGATGCGATTGAGGCTTATGACCGAGTACAGGCTGACTATGCTGGAGCGCGTGCGACTACAAGCTGGAGTCAGCGCCTAGCGGAACAGTTTGGTCAAGCTGAACCAAGCTCAACTAGAAAAAATCTTGAACAGAAGAAGTTATTGTAGAAAGTGAGAAATTATGGCCCTACCAACTATTGCCATTGTAGGACGTCCCAATGTTGGGAAATCAACCCTATTTAATCGGATCGCTGGTGAGCGAATCTCCATTGTAGAAGATGTCGAAGGAGTGACACGTGACCGTATCTATGCAACGGGTGAGTGGCTCAATCGTTCTTTTAGCATGATTGATACAGGAGGAATCGATGATGTCGATGCTCCTTTCATGGAACAAATCAAGCACCAGGCAGAAATTGCCATGGAAGAAGCAGATGTTATCGTCTTTGTCGTGTCTGGTAAGGAAGGAATTACCGATGCAGATGAATACGTAGCCCGTAAGCTTTATAAGACCCACAAACCAGTTATCCTCGCAGTTAACAAGGTGGACAACCCTGAGATGCGAAATGATATCTATGATTTCTATGCTCTCGGTTTGGGTGAACCACTGCCTATCTCATCTGTCCATGGTATCGGTACAGGGGATGTGCTAGATGCCATCGTAGAAAATCTTCCAAATGAATATGAAGAAGAAAATCCAGATGTGATTAAGTTTAGCCTGATTGGTCGTCCAAACGTTGGAAAATCAAGCTTGATCAATGCTATCTTGGGAGAAGACCGTGTCATTGCCAGTCCAGTTGCTGGAACAACTCGTGACGCCATTGATACCCACTTTACAGATACAGATGGTCAAGAGTTTACCATGATTGATACAGCTGGTATGCGTAAGTCTGGTAAGGTTTATGAAAATACCGAGAAATACTCTGTCATGCGTGCCATGCGAGCTATTGACCGCTCAGATGTGGTCTTAATGGTCATCAATGCGGAAGAAGGTATCCGTGAATACGACAAGCGTATCGCAGGATTTGCCCATGAAGCTGGTAAAGGGATGATTATCGTGGTCAACAAGTGGGATACGCTTGAAAAAGACAACCACACTATGAAAAACTGGGAAGAAGATATCCGTGAGCAGTTCCAATACCTGCCTTACGCACCGATTATCTTTGTATCCGCTTTGACCAAGCAACGTCTCCACAAACTGCCTGAGATGATCAAACAAATCAGTGAAAGTCAAAACACACGTATTCCATCAGCTGTCTTGAACGATGTCATCATGGATGCCATTGCCATCAACCCAACACCGACAGACAAAGGGAAACGTCTTAAGATCTTCTATGCGACCCAAGTGGCAACCAAACCACCAACCTTTGTCATCTTTGTCAATGAAGAAGAACTTATGCACTTTTCTTACCTGCGTTTCTTGGAAAATCAAATCCGCAAGGCCTTTGTCTTTGAAGGAACACCAATCCATCTCATCGCAAGAAAACGCAAATAAAAAAGTAGAATCTGGAATGACATTTCCAGATTTTTTTGATAGAATGAAGTTGAAGAAAACGCTATCAAAAAGAGAGGGGATGGTGATGAAACATTTGTTTAAATTGATAATCCTATTTCCCTGGTTTTACTTTTTCAGCTGGATTGAAAAGGCCAATAGAGATAGTAAATTTTTCCCAATTTTTTACTATTTCTACTGGTTTTACATCCCCCTCTATGCTCTTTTTAGCCTTGCTTGGACAGTTATTTCAGTTCTGTTTTTCAATATCGTCTTGAGAAATTTGACAGATATCAAGTTGTGGGGCATTTGGTTTCTTTTTATTCTGCTAGCTATTGGTCTGAATAGGTCAACTTATTTCTGTTTCAAAAAAATGCTTGGCTTGAGACGAGAACTAGGGAAGTCAAAAGGTGGAAGGCATTGATTTATATGGTTTTTATTGATAGGAGGTAGCTTATGGTACATCTAAAATCATTTATTACACAATATTCTAAATTCTATATTGGTTTAGTTCTGTTGATCTGGATTGCTTTCTTCTTTCTTCCTTGGGGCAGTCCGATTCTGGGGGGAAAGATTGACCTCTTCAGCATACAGAAAGTCTTGCTAGTTTTTGGTATTCTGTCTATTTTGATGGCCTTGCTGTCCAAGAAAGTCAGTCTCTTTGTTTTTGGATTGATCTGCTGTTTTTCTCTTTGGATTAATCTATTTATCCTATTTGCGATTTTGCCGATTTTTGGCAATTAAAGTATCATAAAAGTCAGAGAGGTTAGCTTGGAAACTAGCCTCTTTTTCCTTTTCAAAATGGGGATTCTTCCTTGAAAATAATCAGTAATTGTGCTAAAATTAAAAGAACATTCTAAAATATTCGGAATTTAAAGTAAGGAAAAACATGGCTAATATTTTAAAAACAATTATCGAAAATGATAAAGGAGAAATCCGTCGTCTGGAAAAGATGGCTGACAAGGTTTTCAAATACGAAGACCAAATGGCTGCTTTGACTGACGACCAACTAAAAGCAAAAACAGTTGAATTTAAAGAACGTTATCAAAATGGAGAATCACTGGATTCATTGCTTTATGAAGCATTTGCGGTTGTCCGTGAGGGTGCCAAACGTGTCCTAGGCCTCTTCCCATATAAGGTTCAGGTCATGGGGGGAATCGTTCTTCACCATGGTGACGTGCCAGAAATGCGTACAGGGGAAGGGAAAACCTTGACTGCGACCATGCCCGTATACCTCAACGCCCTTTCAGGTAAAGGGGTCCACGTAGTTACGGTCAATGAATACCTATCAGAACGTGACGCGACTGAGATGGGTGAATTGTACTCATGGCTTGGTTTGTCAGTAGGGATTAACTTGGCTGCCAAATCTCCAATGGAGAAAAAAGAAGCCTATGAGTGTGATATTACCTACTCAACCAACTCAGAAATCGGATTTGACTACCTTCGTGATAACATGGTCGTTCGTGCTGAAAACATGGTACAACGTCCGCTTAACTATGCCTTGGTCGATGAGGTTGACTCAATCTTGATTGACGAAGCCCGTACACCATTGATTGTATCAGGTGCTAATGCGGTTGAAACCAGTCAGCTCTACCACATGGCAGACCACTATGTAAAATCTTTGGATAAAGACGACTACATCATCGATGTACAGTCTAAGACTATTGGTTTGTCTGATTCGGGTATTGACAAGGCTGAAAGCTACTTCAAGCTTGAAAACCTCTATGATATCGAAAACGTGGCTTTGACTCACTTTATCGATAATGCCCTTCGTGCCAACTATATCATGCTTCTCGATATTGACTATGTGGTGAGCGAAGAGCAAGAAATCTTGATTGTCGACCAATTTACAGGTCGTACTATGGAAGGTCGTCGTTATTCTGATGGCTTGCACCAAGCTATTGAAGCTAAAGAAGGTGTGCCAATCCAGGATGAAACCAAGACATCTGCCTCAATCACTTACCAAAACCTTTTCCGTATGTACAAGAAATTGTCTGGTATGACGGGTACAGGTAAGACTGAGGAAGAAGAATTCCGTGAAATTTACAACATTCGTGTTATTCCAATCCCAACAAACCGTCCTGTTCAACGTATTGACCACTCAGACCTTCTTTATGCAAGTATCGAGGCTAAGTTTAAGGCGGTTGTCGAAGACGTTAAGGCTCGTTACCAAAAAGGTCAGCCTGTCTTGGTTGGTACAGTAGCGGTTGAAACCAGTGATTACATTTCTAAGAAATTAGTCGCAGCTGGCGTTCCTCACGAAGTCTTGAACGCCAAAAACCACTATAAAGAAGCCCAAATCATCATGAATGCTGGTCAACGTGGTGCTGTTACCATTGCGACTAACATGGCCGGTCGTGGTACTGACATCAAGCTTGGTGAAGGGGTTCGCGAATTAGGTGGACTTTGTGTGATTGGTACAGAACGTCATGAAAGCCGTCGTATCGATAACCAGCTTCGTGGACGTTCAGGTCGTCAAGGAGACCCAGGTGAGTCACAATTCTACCTATCTCTTGAAGATGATTTGATGAAACGTTTTGGTTCTGAACGCTTGAAAGGAATCTTTGAACGCTTGAACATGTCTGAAGAGGCGATTGAGTCTCGTATGTTGACACGTCAGGTTGAAGCGGCACAAAAACGTGTCGAAGGAAATAACTACGATACCCGTAAACAAGTCCTTCAATACGATGATGTCATGCGTGAACAACGTGAGATTATCTATGCTCAACGTTATGATGTCATCACTGCAGATCGTGACTTGGCACCTGAAATTCAGGCTATGATTAAACGTACGATTGGTCGTGTCGTTGATGGTCATGCGCGTTCAAAACAGGACGAAAAATTAGAAGCTATTTTGAACTTTGCTAAGTATAACTTGCTTCCTGAAGATTCTATTACGATGGAAGACTTGTTAGGTTTGTCTGATCAGGCTATTAAGGAAGAGCTCTTCCAACGTGCCTTGCAAGTTTACGATAGTCAGGTTTCAAAACTACGCGATGAAGAAGCAGTTAAAGAATTCCAAAAAGTCTTGATTCTACGAGTGGTAGATAACAAGTGGACAGATCATATCGATGCCCTTGATCAATTGCGTAACGCGGTTGGACTTCGTGGCTATGCTCAGAACAACCCTGTTGTTGAGTATCAGGCAGAAGGTTTCCGTATGTTTAATGATATGATTGGTTCGATTGAGTTTGATGTGACACGTTTGATGATGAAAGCACAAATTCATGAACAAGAAAGACCACAAGCAGAACACCATATCAGTACAACAGCGACTCGCAATATCGCTGCCCACCAAGCAAATATGCCTGAAGATTTGGATTTGAGCCAGATTGGACGGAATGAACTTTGCCCATGTGGTTCTGGTAAGAAGTTTAAAAACTGTCACGGTAAAAGACAATAAAATGAGATAGTTTAGAGGCGGATACCTTGTGAAAAGTAAATTTTTACTTGGTATCCGTTTGCTTTATAAGGAGATGAGTTATGGTATTTACAGCAAAAAGTCCTAAAATTAATATTGAAGAAGTTCGTGCCTTATCAAAATTAGAAGGCCAAGCTTTGGAGAGAAAATCACAGCGCGATCAAGAGCTAGAAGCCATTATACGTGGAGAAGACCAACGGATTCTCTTGGTAATCGGTCCATGCTCATCTGACAATGAAGAAGCTGTTCTTGAATACGCTAAGCGTTTGGCAGCTCTACAAGAAAAAGTAGCAGACCGTATCTTTATGGTTATGCGTGTTTATACTGCCAAACCCCGTACCAACGGAGATGGCTATAAGGGCTTGATTCACCAGCCTAACACGGCAGAAGCGCCTAGTCTGATCAACGGAATCAAAGCAGTTCGCCATCTTCACTATCGTGTCATCACGGAAACAGGTATGACGACAGCTGATGAAATGCTTTATCCTGAAAATCTTCCGCTTGTAGATGATTTGATTTCTTACATGGCGGTTGGTGCTCGTTCAGTTGAAGACCAGCAACACCGCTTTGTGGCCAGTGGGGCAGATTTTGCGACTGGTTTTAAAAATCCAACCTCTGGAAATCTCAATGTTATGTTTAATGGGATTTATGCTGCTCAAAACAAACAAAGTTTCCTTTTCCTAGGAAAAGAAGTGGAAACAACTGGGAACCCGCTTTCGCACGCCATTCTTCGTGGAGCGACCAATGAGTATGGTAAGAATATTCCTAACTACTACTATGATAATTTGATGGATACTATTGCCCAGTATGAGAAAATGGGCTTGGAACATCCCTTTATCATTGTGGACACCAATCATGACAACTCTGGCAAGCAATATATGGACCAAATTCGAATTGTCCGTCAGACCTTGATTAACCGTGATTGGAATGAAAAAATTAAGCAGTGCGTTCGTGGCTTTATGATTGAGTCTTATCTAGAAGACGGCCGTCAAAACGAACCGGAAGTATTTGGCAAGTCTATCACAGATCCTTGCCTTGGCTGGGAAAATACGGAAGCCCTTGTCAGAGAAATCTACCAAACGCTAGGAGAATAAGATGGCATTTATTGAAAAAGGTCAAGAAATCGATATTGAAGCAATCAAGGCAGAAACCCAATTGTCTGCGGAAGCCTTGCGACTAAAGGAGCGTCGTGATAGAGAATTGGCAGACATTATTTCAGGAGAAGATGACCGTATCCTTTTGGTGATTGGTCCTTGCTCGTCTGACAATGAAGAGGCTGTCTTGGAATATGCCCGCCGTTTATCTGCCTTGCAAAAGAAGGTGGCGGACAAGATTTTCATGGTTATGCGTGTTTATACAGCTAAACCTCGTACCAACGGAGACGGCTATAAAGGTTTGGTTCACCAACCAGATACCTCTAAGGCTCCAAGCCTGATTAACGGCTTGCAGGCTGTGCGCCAGTTGCACTACCGCGTGATTACAGAGACTGGTTTGACAACGGCAGATGAGATGCTTTATCCGTCAAATCTGGTCTTGGTAGATGATTTGGTCAGCTACCATGCTGTGGGGGCTCGTTCTGTGGAAGACCAAGAGCATCGTTTTGTAGCTTCAGGAATTGATGCACCAGTAGGGATGAAAAATCCAACCTCAGGGAATCTTGGTGTTATGTTTAATGGCATCTATGCCGCTCAAAACAAACAAACCTTCCTCTTTCATGGACAGGAAGTTGAGACTTCAGGAAATCCCTTGGCTCACGTCATCCTTCGTGGGGCAGTTAATGAATATGGGAAAAATGAGCCTAACTTTTACTATGAAACCTTGCTAAATGCCATTGAGCGCTATGAAGCCATGGGACTTGAAAATCCCTTTATCCTCATTGATACCAACCATGATAACTCAGGCAAGCAATATATGGAGCAGATTCGAGTGGTTCGTAAGACCTTGCAAAATCGTGATTGGAATGAGAAAATCAAAAAGACGGTTCGAGGTTTTATGATTGAATCTTACTTGGCAGATGGTCGTCAAAATCAACCAGAGATCTTTGGTTGCTCCATTACCGACCCTTGTCTAGGTTGGGAAAATACAGAGGCTTTGGTAGAAGAGATTTATACTACCTTGACAAAATAAGTGAAAAGGATGGAGTTGGGGAATCTCAACTCCTTTTGATGAGAATGATAGTTGGACACGGAATTGACATCGAAGAATTGGCTTCGATAGAAAGCGCAGTTACACGACATGAAGGATTTGCCAAGCGCGTGCTGACCGCTAAGGAAATGGAGCGCTTCACCAGTCTCAAAGGACGCAGGCAAATAGAATATTTAGCTGGTCGCTGGTCGGCTAAGGAGGCTTTTTCCAAGGCTATGGGAACTGGTATTGGAAAGCTCGCTTTTCAGGATTTAGAAGTTTTGAACAATGAACGCGGGGCACCTTATTTTAGTCAGGCACCATTTTCAGGAAAAATTTGGCTGTCTATCAGCCATACAGATCAGTTTGTGACAGCCAGTGTCATTTTGGAGGAAAATCATGAAAGCTAGTCCACATAGACCAACCAAGGCTCTGATTCATCTGGGAGCTATTCGACAAAATATTCAGCAAATGGGGGCTCATATCCCTCAAGGAACGCTCAAATTTGCAGTAGTCAAGGCTAATGCCTATGGGCATGGGGCTGTTGCTGTTGCGACGGCTATTCAAGATGATGTTGATGGTTTTTGCGTTTCGAATATCGATGAGGCCATTGAACTCAGACAAGCTGGACTCAGCAAGAAAATCCTTATTTTAGGAGTTTCTGACATCGAAGCTGTTGCTCTAGCTAAAGAATATGACATCACCTTGACAGTGGCTGGACTGGAGTGGACTCAAGCACTCTTATCTAGGGAGGAAGACCTAGCAGGATTGACAGTCCACCTCAAGATTGATTCAGGAATGGGACGGATTGGTTTTAGAGAGGCCAGTGAGGCTGATCAGGCTCAAGACTTGCTCAAGCAACATGGTGCTCGCGTTGAAGGGATTTTTACCCACTTTGCGACTGCGGATGAAGAATCAGCTACCTACTTTAATGCCCAGTTAGAACGGTTTAAAACTATTTTGGCCAGTATGAAAGGTCTTCCAGACTTGGTTCATGCCAGCAATTCTGCAACTACTATTTGGCATGCAGATACCATTTTTAACGCGGTTCGTTTGGGAGATGCCATGTATGGTCTTAACCCCAGTGGAGAGGTTTTGGACTTACCCTATGACTTGAAACCAGCCTTGACCTTGGAATCTGCTTTGGTTCATGTCAAGACAGTTCCAGCTGGAGCTTGCATGGGCTATGGAGCCACCTATCAGGCAGATAGCGAGCAAGTCATCGCGACCGTGCCAATCGGCTATGCGGATGGTTGGACACGAGATATGCAAAATTTCTCCGTCTTGGTAGATGGGCAAGCATGCCCAATCGTCGGACGGGTTTCTATGGACCAAATCACTATTCGTCTGCCTAAGGTTTACCCACTCGGAACTAAGGTAACCTTAATTGGTTCTAACGGAGGCAAGGAAATCACAGCTACTCAGGTAGCGACCTACCGTGGGACTATTAACTATGAGGTGGTTTGTCTCCTCAGCGACCGCATTCCGAGAGAATATTATTAGAAAAGAAAGGAGTGGAGCATGAATCTACATCAACCCTTGCATGTCTTGCCTGGTGTGGGACCAAAGTCAGCAGAAAAATACGCCAAACTAGGAATTGAAAATTTGCAAGACCTCTTGCTCTACTTTCCTTTCCGTTATGAAGACTTCAAAACCAAGCAAGTATTGGAACTAGAGGACGGGGAGAAGGCAGTCCTATCTGGTCAAGTCGTGACTCCTGCCAGTGTCCAGTATTATGGTTTCAAGCGTAATCGCCTGCGTTTTAGCCTCAAGCAGGGAGAAGTCGTTTTTGCAGTGAATTTCTTTAACCAACCCTATCTGGCTGATAAGATAGAGTTGGGAGCAACCCTGGCAGTATTTGGAAAATGGGACCGCGCCAAGGCTAGTCTGACAGGGATGAAGGTCCTAGCTCAGGTGGAAGATGACCTCCAACCTGTCTATCGTCTGGCTCAGGGAATCAGTCAGGCCAGTCTGGTCAAGGTTATCAAGATGGCCTTTGATCAGGGACTGGACCTCTTGATAGAGGAAAATCTGCCCCAGTCTTTGCTGGACAAATACAAACTCATGTCCCGTTGTCAGGCCGTTCGTGCCATGCATTTTCCTAAGGATTTGGCAGAATACAAGCAGGCCCTTCGCCGTATCAAGTTTGAGGAACTCTTTTATTTCCAAATGCAATTGCAGACGCTCAAGTCTGAAAATAGAGTTCAGGGAAGCGGTTTGGTTCTGGATTGGTCTCAGGAAAAAGTGATGGCGGTTAAAGAAAGTCTGCCATTTGCCCTGACCCCAGCTCAGGAAAAGAGTTTGCAGGAAATTTTGGCCGACATGAAGTCCAACCACCACATGAATCGTCTCCTGCAAGGGGATGTGGGGAGTGGAAAAACGGTAGTCGCTGGCTTGGCCATGTTTGCGGCAGTGACAGCTGGCTATCAATCAGCCCTCATGGTACCAACAGAAATCCTAGCAGAGCAACATTTTGAGAGTTTGAAGAGCCTTTTTCCAGATTTGAAACTGGCTCTCTTGACAGGTTCCTTGAAAGTGGCAGAAAAAAGAGAAGTCTTGGAGACCATTGCCAAGGGTGAGGCTGATTTGATTATCGGAACCCATGCTCTGATACAGGATGGGGTGGATTATGCTCGTCTTGGCTTGATTATCATCGATGAGCAGCACCGTTTTGGTGTGGGGCAAAGGCGTATTTTACGGGAAAAAGGGGACAATCCAGATGTTCTCATGATGACGGCGACTCCTATTCCACGAACGCTTGCTATCACAGCATTTGGCGATATGGATGTTTCCATTATTGACCAGATGCCAGCAGGGCGGAAGCCTATTGTGACGCGCTGGATTAAGCATGAGCAACTGCCTCAGGTCTTGACTTGGTTAGAGGGGGAAATCCAAAAAGGTTCTCAAGCCTATGTCATCTCTCCCTTGATTGAAGAATCAGAAGCTCTGGATTTGAAAAATGCCATTGCTTTATCTGAGGAGTTGACAGCTCATTTTGCAGGTAAGGCAGAAGTGGCTCTTCTACATGGTAAGATGAAGAGTGATGAAAAAGACCAGATTATGCAGGATTTCAAAGAGAGAAAGACGGATATTTTGGTTTCGACGACGGTTATTGAGGTCGGGGTCAATGTTCCCAATGCGACCGTTATGATTATCATGGATGCTGATCGCTTCGGTCTCAGCCAGCTTCACCAGCTCAGAGGTCGTGTTGGTCGGGGAGATAAGCAGTCCTATGCTGTTCTCGTTGCCAATCCCAAGACTGATTCTGGGAAAGACCGCATGCGTATCATGACAGAAACCACTAATGGATTTGTCCTGGCCGAAGAAGATTTGAAAATGCGGGGTTCAGGTGAGATTTTTGGAACCAGACAGTCAGGTCTCCCAGAGTTTCAAGTGGCTGATATTATCGAAGATTTTCCGATTTTAGAAGAAGCCAGAAAGGTTGCTAGCTACATTAGTTCGATAGAAGGCTGGCAAGAGGATCCAGAATGGCGCATGATTGCCCTTCATTTGGAAAAGAAAGAACATTTAGATTAAGCTTTCTCTAAGGAAATCTTAAGCTAGCTTTCAGGTTTGGCCCTTATACTAGAGTCATCAAAAAGAAACGAGGACTCTCACATGACAGTAACGATTAAAGTAAATTACCAAACCACTTTCCAAAAGAAAGAAGCAACAAAATAAGATTGAATAGGATAAAAAGAGCGTAACTGCTCTTTTTTGTTTTTGAAACTACTTTCAGTTTATCATCCCAAAAATAAAGAATCTAAAACCACTTTCTATTTGCTTTTCTTTCTTGCGTTGATTTCTTATATGTGCTACAGTTGTGATAACGATTACAAAAACAAAAGGAGCATGTTATGAAAAATCCAGCTTTGTTAGAAGAAATCAAGGCTTATAAAGGAAGAGATGAGGTCCCAGAAGACTTTGATGTTTTCTGGGATGAGGAAGTGAAAAAAGTTTCCAATTTTCCAGCCTACCAGTTGGAGGAAAGAGATTTCCATATTCCCCAAGTCAAGTGCTTTGAGCTCACTTTTGAAGGAACTAATGCAGGCAAGGTATATGCACGCGTCGTTCTTCCAAAGAGTGAGGAGAAGGTTCCTCTAATCTTCCATTTCCATGGTTATATGGGACGTGGTTGGGACTGGACTGACATGCTGGCCTATACTGTGGCTGATTACGGTGTTGTTTCCATGGATGTGCGGGGCCAGTCGGGCTACTCGCAAGACGGAATGCGTTCTCCTCTAGGAAATACAGTTAAGGGGCATATTATCCGTGGTGCTGTGGAAGGTCGGGATCATCTCTTTTATAAGGATGTTTATCTGGATATTTACCAGTTGGTTGAAATTGTTGCTAGTCTACCTCAGGTTGATGAGAAGCGACTTTCTAGCTATGGTGCCTCACAAGGTGGCGCTCTAGCCTTGGTAGCGGCAGCGCTCAATCCACGGATTCAGAAAACAGTTGCCATCTATCCCTTCCTGTCAGACTTCAGACGAGTGCTTGAGATTGGCAATACCAGTGAGGCCTACGACGAACTTTTCCGATATTTCAAGTTTCACGATCCTTTCCATGAAACTGAGGAAGATATCATGGCGACCCTTGCCTATATCGATGTGAAAAATCTTGCTCATCGTATCAAGGGTGAGGTCAAGATGATTACGGGTTTGGACGACGATGTTTGCTACCCTATTACCCAGTTTGCGATTTACAATCGTCTGACATGTGATAAGGCCTATCGCATCATGCCTGAGTATGCTCACGAAGCCATGAATGTTTTTGTCAATGACCAAGTTTACAACTGGCTCTGTGGTAGTGAGATTCCTTTTAAATATGTGAAGTGATGAATGCGAGAGTCCAGTAGCTTTCTGATATATTCCCTTTCTAGCAGATAGTGAAAAATAAAAATTCACTAGAAACTATAGGAGGGGTTTTCACTTATACTCAATGAAAATCAAAGAGCAAACTAGGAAGCTAGCCGCAGGCTGTACTTGAGTACGGCAAGGCGACGCTGACGTAGTTTGAATTTGATTTTCGAAGAGTATTATTTACAAATTATTGTTTATTTTATGGCTAGAATTGTATGTGAGGTTACTAATAGTTATTCAATTTTAATTTCTCTACAAGTCAGAATATATATCAAGTTATATATTTCTGTATTTTAAAATGCTATTCTTTTTATGTTTTAAAATAATTTGATGAATGAAGATTATATCCTATAATTGAAAGCAATTCCAGCTTGTGTTATACTGTAAGAGTAAGTCTAAAGCTTAAAGAATTAATATATATTAAAAACAGATTATATGTTAAGAGTCGTGTAGTAGGAAGGAGGATGAAGCTGCAGGACTCATTAAGTTGCTTGGAGTTCAAATGCACAAATCAACTTTGAAAGTTAAAGTGAGGTAATATATGTTTATACGTTTAAAAGGTTTAGGAAAATTCCGTAAATCCAAAGCTTATGGTTTGGTTGGTTGCTTGACATTATCAGCAGTGCTTGGCTTAGCTGCACCAGAGTTACCAGTTGTTGGCGGTGGAATTGCTTATGCTGATGTTATTCAGGGTGGTAACGATATAAAAGATGTGGAAGTTCATAGTGATGCTGCTAATGGTGTAGCAATGACCTATACCACCTATGACAGTGGAAATAGTGGTCAACAAACGGCATCAGGTAGTGGAGTTTTTGTTGCACCAAATGTGATGGTGACTGTTGCTCATAATTACTACGATAAAAAAACTGAAGATGGCTCTGCGGTTTTACGTGGCGGCGATTCTGCTAAAAGTTATGTCGTGATGAATTCAGATACGGAGAAAGTAAATAAAGTTCCTACATCAGGTAGTACTGAAGCTGTAGATAAAGGTGCTATTCATGCTTATAATGAAAAGGATTTTGGAAGGTCTTATAGTAATGACCTGGCAGTTGTTGTAACTAAGAAAACTGTCGAAGCTATGACCAATGGAGAGGATTCACCAAGAGAGCTAAGTAAGACTGAGGTAGCCACAGGTGATTCGATTCGAATGGTTGGTTATCCCAACGATTTTTCAACCTCTAATCTAAGTGAAGAAAACAGAAATCGACTAAAAGATGGAAAACCTTATGAAGTGGAAGGGAAAGTAAGTACTCTTAATAAAGAAAATGGTGCTGTTACTTACCATACGTCTGCTTTAGGTGGTTTTTCAGGCGCTCCTTTATTTAATGATAAAGGAGAAGTGGTTGGTATCCATCAACACGGAACAAATACTGCTAGTGAAGTAGAAGCCAATCGTATCGGTGGTGGTACTATCTTTACGGAAAAGCATAAAGAGTGGATTCGTTCGATGGTGGATAGATATGCAATCACGGGATGGTATCTAGATGGAACGATTCGCTACTATTATGACGAAAACCATAAAGCTCTAAAGAATGTTGAAAAAGAAATTGATGGTGCGCGCTACCGTTTCAATGATAGAGGCCAAGCAACCTTATTAAGTGGAGTTGAAAAAGGTCGAGTTCTTCTTCGTCTGGAAGATGTGAAGGGCAATCGCTTGATTGCAGACAAGGTGGTGCAAACAGGAGAAGTTAACTCACCAATCGTATTCAATTTACGACAAGATTCAGACTTTAATCGAGTAGTAGGTGATTCTCCGAATGCTAAGATAGTGTCTTATAATAATCTTCCTATCAATAAGTTAGTCACGGATACTAGTTGGTCTGGTGATTATGTAAGTAAAGTAGCTCTAGGAAATACGGTTATTAAAGCTGTGTTAGACTCAGTAGCTCCAAAAACTGATTTTGCTCGTACGGAGGTTGGGAAAGTTGATTTAAGTGGAACTGCAAACTTACCAAAACCAAGCGAAATAGTAAAAAATGCACCAAATGGTGAACAAAACTTCCAAGCAACTACGCATATCTTAACACCTGATGGAACAGGTTCAGCAACCCTAATTGCTCCTAATTTGTTATTAACTGTGGCACATAACTTTTTAACAGTTAATGGCTCTAAGGTTGTTACGAAGTCAGGGAAAGAGAATACAGTTTACAAAGCTACGTTACCAAATGGAACTTCTATCAATTTTTCTGATGAAGAGATTGCTTATTGGAACAAAGCAGAGTCTGTTTTTGGCTTTAAAAATGATTTAGCTCTCGTTCGATTAAAAGAAGCAGTACAAGGAGTAACTCCTGTAGAAGTTGTGAAGCAATCTGCAAAAGTTGCAGAAGGCAATACAGTTTCGGTTTATGGTTTCCCAGATAACAAGTTAAGTCCAGTTTTAGACAGTAAAGTAGTAGGAACTACTGACTTTGGTTCTGGAATAGAAGGTATTAGTTACGGAGGTACGAAACCTGGGGCATCTGGTGGTGGACTATACAATGATAAAGGTGTCTTAATCGGCGTTCATCAAAATGGAGTTATTGATAATCGTAGTGGTGGTTTAGTTTTATCAAAAGAACAATTAGATTGGGTTCGCTCCTATATCGAAGGTCAACCAAAAGATCCTGTTTATGTGAAAGATAAAGACACGGAAACACCAAAAGATGATGCAGATAAGAATACAACTGGGAAATTAGATACAACACCAGGTAATGTAGCAGGTTCTAATGATAAGAAACCAAAAGAGGGAACAGCTACTGAGGTAGAAGGTGAAAAACTTCCAAAGGAAACAGATACTCCAGAAGAAACAAATACTTCTGATGAAGCAGAATCAGAAGAGAGCAATGTTATGCCTCCACGTGATTATTTTGCTAGAGATTTGAAGAATGTTAAAACTGTATTTGAAAAAGAAGACCTTGCTACGAATGCTGAAAATGGGCAAAGAGTTGATTTAGCAGAAGCCTTAGATAAGTTGAAACATCTTCAAAATGCGACTATTCATATGGAGTTTAAACCAGATGCTAATGCTCCGCAATTCTATAATCTTTTCTCTGTATCAAGTGATAAGAATAGAGACGAATATTTCAGTATGTCTGTTAATAAAGGTACTGCAATGGTCGAAGCACGAGGAGCTGATGGAAGTCATTTTTACGGAAGTTACTCAGATGCACCACTTAAAGTAAAACCTGGAAAATGGAATTCGGTTACTTTCACGGTGGAAAGACCGAAAGCAGATCAACCAAATGGACAAGTTCGTCTATATGTAAATGGTGTATTATCTAGAACGAATACGAAATCTGGTCGTTTTATTAAAGATATGCCAGATGTTAATAAGGTTCAGATTGGAGCTACTAAAAGAGCAAACCAAACAATGTGGGGATCAAATCTTCAGGTCCGTAATCTGACCGTATATGATCGTGCCTTGACGCCTGAAGAAGTAGGAAAACGCAGTCAATTATTTAAAGTAGCAGATTTAGAAGTGAAATTGCCAGAAAGTGCAAAAATCACAGAGAAGAAGGAAGTTTTTATAAGTGGTGTAAATGGTGGATTGAACAAGGATGGGATTAATACTTACCGAATCCCAGCCTTGCTGAAAACGGATAAAGGAACATTAATTGGCGGAGCTGATGAAAGACGTTTACAATTCTCTGACTGGGGAGATATTGGTATGGTAGTTCGTCGAAGTCAGGATGGAGGAGTGACATGGGGAGATAGAATAACAATTTCTAACCTTCGTGATAATCCAGAGGCCAGAGATAAAACTGCTCCGTCACCCTTAAATATTGATATGGTATTAGTTCAAGATCCAGAAACTAAGAGAATCTTTTCGGTTTACGATATGTTCCCAGAAGGAAAAGCAGTGTTTGCTATGCCTGATAAACCAGAAAAAGCGTATGAGAAGGTAGGAGATAAATCTTATCAAATTTTATATAAATCTGGTGAAAAAGGTCATTACACAATTCGAGAAAATGGTGAGGTTTACAATTCACAAAATCAAAAAACAGAATACCACGTTGTGGTAGATCCTAAAAATCCAGGATATAGTGATAAAGGTGATTTGTATAAAGGGCAGACTTTAATAGGTAATGTTTACTTTGCACAAAGTACTAAAAATCCATTTAGAGTTGCTAACACAAGTTATTTATGGATGTCTTATAGTGATGATGACGGTAAAACATGGTCTGCACCAAAAGATATTACTCCTGCAATTCGTCAAGACTGGATGAAATTCCTTGGAACTGGTCCAGGAACAGGAATCGTACTTCGTACTGGAGTTCACAAAGGTCGTATCTTAGTGCCAGCTTATACAACAAATAGTGTTGTACATTTATGGGGTTCTCAATCTTCTCGTCTTATTTATTCAGATGATCATGGTGTAACTTGGCATGCAGGAGAAGCTCCAAACGATAATAGACCTGTTGGAAATGGAGTTATCCATTCATCTACTATGAATAATAATGGTGCACAAAATACAGAAGCAACAGTTCTGCAATTGAATAATGGCGATGTAAAACTATTTATGCGTGGTTTAACTGGAGATCTTCAGGTTGCTACTAGTAAAGATGGGGGAGTTACTTGGGAGAAAACAATCAAACGTTATCCAGAGGTAAAAGATGCCTATGTGCAAATGTCAGCTATTCATACGATGCATGATGGGAAAGAGTACATTCTTCTTAGCAATGCTGCTGGACCAGGCCACGAACGAAAAGATGGTTTAGTTCATTTGGCACGTGTTGAAAAGAATGGCGAGTTGACTTGGATAAAACATCATTTAATTCAAGGTGGAGAATTTGCATATAATTCATTACAAGACTTGGGTAACGGAGAATACGGAATTTTATATGAACATAGCGAGAATGGTCAAAATCGTTATACACTTTCTTATAAGAAATTTAATTGGGATTTTGTAAGCAAAGATTTTATTTCTCCAACAGAAGCAAGGGTAAACCAAATCATTGAAATGAGGAAAGGTGTTATTGGTCTAGAGTTTGATTCAGAAGTTTTGGTAAACCAAGCACCTATTTTACAATTAGCTAATGGAAGTACAGCTGTATTTATGACTCAGTATGATTCGAAAACTCTTTTATTCGCGGTAGATAAGAAAGATGCTGGTCAGGAAATTACAGGTATAGTTGATGGTAATATTGAAAGCATGCACAATTTGACAGTCAACCTTGATGGAGCATTTATTCCTGGTGGAGTGAATGCTGTAGAGAGTGCTATTTATGATATCAAAGACTATACAGGTGACTTGGGGACATCTGGTGAAGAAGCGACGCCGACAGTAGAAGTATCTGACTTTATAGGCGGAGTAAAAGGCGAGTCTCTTGTTACAGAACTTCCAGAATATAAAGGTCTTGTATCTACAGTAGGTGAAGAAGTGGCGCCAAGAGTAGAGAACACTGACTTCACAGGCGGAGTAAAAGGCGAGTCTCTTGTTACAGAACTTCCAGAATATAAAGGTCTTGTATCTACAGTAGGTGAAGAAGTGGCGCCAAGAGTAGAGAACACTGACTTCACAGGCGGAGTAAAAGGCGAGTCTCTTGTTACAGAACTTCCAGAATATAAAGGTCTTGTATCTACAGTAGGTGAAGAAGTGGCGCCAAGAGTAGAGAACACTGACTTCACAGGCGGAGTAAAAGGTGAGTCTCTTG
>CAUTXU010000016.1:0-19743 GCA_963542415.1 uncultured Streptococcus sp. | reverse complement strand
GCGAGCTCATGCGCCAGCTTCCCCATGAAGAAATCGTCTATATTGGAGATTCGGCGCGGGCGCCCTATGGTCCCCGTCCTGCTGAGCAAATTCGTGAATATACTTGGCAGTTGGTCAACTTTCTCTTGACCAAGGATGTCAAGATGATTGTCATTGCTTGTAACACTGCGACTGCTGTCGTCTGGGAAGAAATCAAGGCTCAACTAGATATTCCCGTCCTAGGTGTGATTTTGCCAGGAGCTTCAGCAGCCATCAAGTCCAGCCAAGGTGGGAAAATCGGAGTCATTGGAACACCCATGACGGTACAATCAGACATCTACCGTCAGAAAATCCATGATTTGGATCCGGACTTACAGGTGGAGAGTTTGGCCTGTCCCAAGTTTGCTCCCTTGGTGGAGTCTGGTGCCCTGTCAACCAGTGTCACCAAGAAAGTGGTCTATGAAACCCTGCGTCCCTTGGTTGGAAAGGTGGATAGCCTGATTTTGGGTTGTACCCATTATCCGCTGCTCAGACCTATTATTCAAAATGTCATGGGACCCAAGGTTCAGCTCATTGATAGTGGGGCAGAGTGCGTACGGGATATCTCAGTCTTACTTAATTATTTTGAAATCAATCGTGGTCGCGATGCTGGACCACTCCATCACCGTTTTTACACAACAGCCAGCAGCCAAAGTTTTGCACAAATTGGTGAAGAATGGCTGGAAAAAGAGATTCATGTGGAGCATGTAGAATTATGACAAATAAAATTTATGAATACAAGGATGAACAGGACTGGTATGTCGGGTCCTATGGTATTTTTGGTGGCGTCCGGACGTTGACGAATGATGACTTGGATTTTCCTCTATTAGAGTTTGCCCAAAGATTTCGAGATGAGGATCGAGGTTTTCCTATTTCTGTGATTGTTTTACGCTATGGTTCTCTCTACCGTTTATGGTCTTTTGTGGTAGATATCCTCAACCAAGAAATGGGACGAAATTTGGAAATTATACAACGTCAGGGGGCTTTTCTCTTAGTTGAAAATGGGCAACTCCTGCATGTAAAATTGCCTAAAGAAGGTGTTGATGTAGAAGCCTTCTTTGAGACAAACAAGGTCAGAGAAACCTTATTGATTGCGACTCGTAACGAGGGCAAGACCAAGGAATTCCGAGCGATCTTTGATAAGTTAGGCTACGATGTGGAAAATCTTAATGACTATCCTGACCTGCCTGAAGTAGCTGAAACAGGCATGACCTTCGAAGAAAATGCCCGTCTCAAGGCAGAAACCATTTCTCAATTAACGGGCAAGATGGTTTTGGCAGATGACTCAGGTCTCAAAGTCGATGTCCTTGGTGGCTTGCCAGGTGTCTGGTCAGCTCGTTTCGCAGGTGTGGGAGCTACTGACCGTGAAAACAATGCCAAACTCTTGCACGAATTGGCCATGGTCTTTGAACTCAAGGACCGCTCGGCTCAATTCCATACAACCCTAGTCGTAGCCAGTCCAAACAAGGAAAGTTTGGTTGTTGAAGCAGACTGGCCAGGCTACATTAACTTTGAACCTAAGGGTGAAAATGGCTTTGGCTATGACCCTCTTTTCCTTGTAGGAGAAACAGGCAAGTCATCAGCTGAATTAACCCTTGAAGAAAAAAATAGTCAATCTCACCGTGCCTTAGCCGTTAAGAAACTTTTGGAGGTATTTCCATCATGGCAAAGCAAACCATCATTGTAATGAGCGATTCCCATGGCGATAGCTTGATTGTGGAAGAAATCCGTGATCGCTATGTGGGCAAAGTTGACGCCGTTTTTCATAACGGAGATTCTGAAATGCGTCCCGATTCTCCACTCTGGGAGGGAATCCGTGTTGTTAAAGGGAATATGGACTTTTACGCAGGCTACCCAGAACGTTTGGTGACTGAGCTTGGTTCGACCAAGATTATTCAAACTCATGGACACCTGTTTGACATCAATTTCAACTTTCAAAAGTTGGACTACTGGGCTCAGGAAGAAGAGGCCGATATCTGTCTCTATGGTCACTTGCATGTGCCAAATGCTTGGATGGAAGGAAAGACTCTTTTTCTAAATCCAGGCTCTATCAGTCAACCACGTGGGACCATCAGAGAATGTCTCTATGCTCGTGTGGAGATTGATGACAGTTACTTCAAAGTGGACTTTTTGACACGAGACCACGAGGTGTATCCAGGCTTGTCCAAGGAGTTTAGCCGATGATTGCCAAGGAGTTTGAGACTTTCTTGTTGGGGCAAGAGGAAACTTTTTTGACCCCTGCTGAAAATCTAGCTGTGTTGATTGATACCCACAATGCGGATCATGCGACCCTCTTGCTCAGTCAGATGACCTACACCCGTGTTCCCGTTGTAACCGATGAAAAGCAGTTTGTTGGGACTATCGGGCTTAGAGATATTATGGCTTATCAGATGGAGCATGACTTGAGCTCAGAAATCATGGCGGATACGGACATTGTCCACATGACCAAAACAGACGTAGCGGTCGTTTCGCCTGATTTTACCATTACAGAGGTCTTGCACAAGTTGGTAGATGAGTCCTTCTTGCCAGTTGTGGATGCGTCAGGGATTTTCCAAGGGATTATCACGCGCAAGTCTATCCTCAAGGCAGTCAATGCCCTCTTGCATGACTTTAGTAAGGAATATGAGATTCGATGCAAATGAGAGACAGAATTTCAGCCTTTTTAGAGGAAAAGCAGGGCTTATCTGCCAATTCCAAGCAGTCCTATAAGTATGATTTGGAGCAATTTTTAGACATTGTGGGCGAGCGGATTTCGGAGACCAGTCTCAAGATTTACCAAGCCCAGCTAGCCAATCTAAAAATCAGCGCCCAGAAGCGAAAGATTTCGGCCTGTAACCAATTTCTCTACTTTCTCTATCAAAAAGGAGAAGTGGATAGCTTTTATCGTTTGGAATTAGCCAAACAGGCTGAAAAGAAGATTGAAAAGCCAGAGATTCTAGACCTAGACTCTTTTTGGCAGGAAAGCGACGTTCCAGAAGGACGCTTGCTGGCGCTTATTATCTTGGAAATAGGGCTCTTGCCGAGTGAGATTTTAGCCCTTAAGGTTGCGGATATCAATCTGGATTTTCAGGTGTTGCGAATTAACAAGGCTTCCCAACAGAGGATTGTCACCATTCCCACGACCTTGCTTTCAGAGTTGGAACCCTTGATGGGGCAGACCTATCTTTTTGAAAGAGCAGGGAAAGCCTATTCTCGTCAGTGGGCCTTCCGTCAGTTAGAATCTTTTGTAAAGGAGAAAGGTTTTCCAACCCTATCAGCCCAAGCCCTACGAGAACAGTTCATTCTAAGACAAATAGAAAACAAGGTCGATTTGTACGAAATTGCAAAAAAATTAGGATTAAAAACAGTCCTGACCTTAGAAAAATATAGATAATGGATATTAAATTAAAAGATTTTGAAGGGCCTCTGGACTTGCTCTTACATCTGGTCTCAAAGTATCAGATGGATATCTACGATGTGCCCATTACGGAAGTTATCGAACAGTATCTAGCCTATGTCTCAACCCTGCAGGCCATGCGTCTGGAAGTGACGGGTGAGTATATGGTCATGGCCAGTCAGCTCATGCTGATCAAGAGCCGCAAGCTCCTTCCAAAGGTAGCAGAAGTGACCGACTTGGAGGACGATCTAGAGCAGGATCTTCTCTCTCAAATCGAAGAATACCGCAAGTTTAAGCTCTTGGGGGAACACTTGGAAGCCAAGCACCAAGAGCGGGCCCAGTACTATTCCAAAGCACCGACAGAGTTGATTTACGAAGATGCGGAGCTTGTGCATGACAGGACGACCATTGACCTCTTTTTGGCTTTTTCAAATATCCTAGCCAAGAAAAAAGAGGAGTTTGCACAGAATCACACGACTATCTTGCGGGATGAGTATAAGATTGAGGACATGATGGTCATCGTAAAAGAGTCCTTGACTGGACGAGATCAATTGCGCTTGCAGGATTTGTTTAAGGAAGCCCAGAATGTCCAAGAGGTCATCACCCTCTTTTTGGCAACCCTAGAGTTAATCAAAACCCAGGAGCTGATTCTCGTGCAAGAGGAGAGTTTCGGAGATATCTATCTCATGGAAAAGAAGGAAGAAAGTCAAGAGGCACAAAGCTAGACTTGATAGAGAGGAAAGATGAGTACTTTAGCAGAAATAGAAGCGCTCTTGTTTGTAGCAGGTGAAGATGGGATTCGGGTCCGTCAGTTAGCTGAACTCCTCTCTCTGCCACCGACAGGCATCCAACAGAGTTTAGAAAAATTAGCCCAGAAGTATGAAAAGGACCCAGATTCCAGTTTGGCCCTGATTGAGACAGGGGGCGCTTATAGATTGGTGACCAAGCCTCAATTTGCAGAGATTTTGAAGGAATACTCTAAGGCACCTATCAACCAGAGTTTATCTCGGGCTGCCCTTGAGACCTTGTCCATCATTGCCTACAAACAGCCCATCACACGGATAGAGATTGATGCCATCCGTGGGGTCAACTCGAGTGGGGCCTTGGCAAAGTTGCAGGCCTTTGACTTGATACGAGAAGACGGGAAAAAAGAAGTGTTGGGTCGCCCCAACCTCTATGTGACTACGGATTATTTCCTAGATTACATGGGAATTAACCATTTAGAAGAATTACCAGTGATTGATGAGCTTGAGATTCAAGCCCAAGAAAGCCAATTATTTGGTGAAAGGATAGAAGAAGATGAGAATCAATAAGTATATTGCCCACGCAGGTGTGGCCAGTAGGAGAAAAGCAGAAGAGTTGATCAAGCAAGGCTTGGTGACGGTTAACGGCCAAGTGGTACGCGAATTAGCAACCACTATCAAGTCAGGCGACAAGGTTGAAGTGGAAGGCCAACCTATCTACAACGAAGAAAAGGTCTATTATCTGCTTAACAAACCACGCGGTGTCATTTCCAGTGTGACAGATGACAAGGGCCGCAAGACGGTTGTCGACCTCTTGCCCAACGTGAAGGAGCGCATCTACCCTGTAGGTCGTTTGGATTGGGATACATCAGGAGTCTTGATTTTGACCAATGATGGGGATTTTACGGATGAAATGATTCACCCTCGTAATGAGATTGACAAGGTTTATGTTGCGCGTGTTAAAGGTGTGGCCAATAGGGACAATCTTCGTCCCTTGACTCGTGGACTTGAGATTGATGGCAAGAAAACCAAGCCGGCTGTCTATGAGATTCTCAAAGTGGATCCAGTCAAAAACCGCTCTGTGGTGCAGTTGACTATCCATGAAGGGCGTAACCACCAGGTTAAAAAGATGTTTGAAGCTGTCGGTCTCCAAGTGGACAAGTTGTCACGAACCCGTTTTGGACATCTAGACTTGACAGGACTCCGTCCCGGAGAATCCCGTCGTCTTAATAAAAAAGAAATCAGCCAACTACACACCATGGCTGTAACCAAGAAATAATGAAACGAATTTTAATAGCGCCTGTGCGCTTTTACCAACGGTTTATCTCACCAGCCTTTCCACCCTCTTGTCGCTTTGAGCCGACTTGTTCCAACTACATGATTCAGGCTATTGAAAAACATGGCTTCAAGGGTGTCTTGATGGGCTTGGCTCGGATTTTACGTTGCCATCCCTGGTCGAAAACAGGTAAGGACCCCGTCCCAGATCATTTTTCACTCAAACGGAATCAAGAAAAAAAATAACCCAGCATCACCTGATGTTGGGTTTTCTTGCTTATTTCAAGGCTTTTTGTGTGTTTTCAATCATGAGTTTTGTTGATTCAAGACCGCCTCCGCTTAGATACCAGAGGTCTGGTGTTAGTTGGATAATCTTACCATTTTTAGCGGCAGGTGTTTCAGCGATGAGGGCATTTTCTAGGACACCGTCGTTGCTAGAGTTGTCCCCACCGATGGCAAGGGTACGGTTGATAACAAAGAGGATGTCAGGATTGATTTCTTTGACACTTTCAAAGCTGACTTCTTGTCCGTGGCGAGAATCTTCAAATTGAGTATCAGTTGGCTTGAATTTCAAGGTTTGGTACAAGAAAGAGAAACGAGATTGGGCACCAAAGGCAGCCATTTTTCCTTCATTGAGGAGGATAGCAAGGGCTTTTTTGTCAGAACTTTCATTTTTAGTAGCGACTTCTTGGATGCTCTTGTCTAGCTTGGCCAATTCTTCCTTGGCTTTCTGTGTACCAGTTTCACCAAAGGCGCTTGCTAAGGATTCGATATTAGCCTTGGTAGAAGTCCAGTAGTCGTCCTTGCTTGCTTGGAAGAGAACGGTTGGGGCGATTTCTTTGAATTTATCTACGAATTTTTGGGTACGTGGTGAAGCGATAATCAAATCTGGTTCAAGAGCAGCAATGGCTTCTAGGTCTGGCTCAACCATAGAACCAACATTTTTAACTTTTCCAGCTAGGTCTTTAAGATAAGTCGGAACAGTTTTTGTAGGCATTCCGACGATATTCTTTTCAAAACCTAAAGCGCGAATAGTATCCGCAGCACCGAGGTCAAAGGTCACAATCTTTTCAGGAACCTTTGAAAGTTTGACCTCATCTAGTGAACTTTTAATGGTTACCTCTGTTGGAGCAGAGCTACTTGTCTCTGACTGGCTAGTGCTTGAGTTTGTATTTGTACTACATGCACCAAGTAGGAGCAAGAAGCTGGCCACTAGGGCAGTGAGATAAAGTTTAAGGGATGTTTTCATGATTTCTCCTTTTTAAAATGTGATAACGATTTAGGGAGTCTCTTGGTCTTATTGACTAAGAGACTGAAGGTTCTCTAACTTGAACTTCTATGTTACTAGCTATAGATACAGATCTTTTTGCCATTGATATCAGCTAGCGTGATGGGAATCTCATAAAGTTGATTGAGTAGGTCAGCCTGCATGATTTGATTTGTTGTTCCCCTGCTAAAGATTTGACCATCCTTGAAGGCGACAATTTCATCTGCATACTGACTGGCCATGTTGATATCGTGGAGGACGATGATAATGGTCTTTCCGAGTTCCTCCACCAGTCGCTTGAGAATCTGCATCATGCTGACACTTTGCTTGATATCGAGATTGTTGAGTGGTTCGTCCAGCAAGATAAAGTCTGTATCCTGGGCCAGTACCATAGCGATAAAGACCCGCTGGAGTTGTCCTCCAGACAGGCTATCGATGTAGCGGTCTTTTAAGTTGGTCAGTTCTAGATAGTCCAGAGTTTCTCGGATTTTTTCCCAGTCTTCTGGTCTCAGTCGACCTCGGCTGTAGGGAAAACGTCCAAAACTGACCAGTTCTTCAACAGTCAATTTGGCTTGGTAATTGATTTTCTGCTTTAGGATAGTCAGTTCTTGAGCCAGTTCTTGCGAATTCCAACTCTCGATTTCACGGCCTTTGATACTGAGAATTCCCTGATCTTTCTTGGTCAGTCTGCTCATGATGGAGAGGAGAGTCGATTTTCCAGCACCATTTGGACCAATAAAGGCTGTCAGTTTCTGAGGACTGACTTCAAGCGAAATGCCTTGCAAAATATCCTGTTTTTGAATGGATTTGTCAATGTTTTCCAGTTTCACCGACGCGCCCTCCTGTAGAGTAAGATAAAGAATAAGAGACCACCCACACTCTCGATGATCATACTGATGCGAATTTCCAGAGCAAATACTCGTTCAATCAGGGCCTGCCCCAAGGTCAAACTGATAAATCCAACCAGAATGGCCACGATAAAGAGCAACTTGTGCCGATAATCTTTGACGATCAGGTAGGTGAGGTTGGCCAGCATAAAGCCAAAGAAGGCCATAGGCCCTACCAAGGCAGTGGCAGTTGAGGTCAAAAGCACGATGCCCCAGAGGAGTTCTCTTTGTTCTTTTTCCACATCGAGCCCCAATATTTGAGCCGTTTCTCTTTGCAGATGCAAGACATCCAGAATGACTGCTTTTCGAAAGAAAAAGATTGTTAAAGCAAGGATAATCAGAGAACCGATGGCTAGGATGGAAGTGTTGAGATGCTGAAAGGAGGCAAAGAGACTGTTCTGCAGTTTATCGTATTCATTTGGATCCATCAGGACCTGAAGGAAGGTACTGATATTTCGAAAGAGACTTCCGAGTGCTAGACAGATTAGTAGGATGAAGACCAGGTCTTGCTTCATCAGTGTCTTCAAGTAGCCTTGTAAGGCGAGAAAGAAGAGGGATTGGACGAGAAGTAAGATTAGGAATTCTAAAATAGGAGACTTGCCAAGCTGAAGAAGCTTGCTTTCAAAAACCAGTAGTAGAGTTTGCAGTAGGACGTAGAAGGATTGGATTCCTAAAATACTAGGTGTTAGGAAGCGATTTTCTGTTAGGGTTTGAAAACTAATGGTTGAAATCCCAGTCGCGATAGCTACCAAGAGATAAACGACGATTTTTTGGGAACGCAACTTCCAGGCAAAGGCAGACAGATGGGTGATGGGCCAAAAGTAGAGGAGACAAGCTCCGATGGCAAGAATAATGAGAATCCAGAAGAGCTTGGTATGTTTGCTTTTAGACTGCATCTTTTCGTCCCCCTCTCCAAAGAAGTAGGATAAAGACGAGGCTGCCGATGATTCCTAGCAGGAGACTGACAGATAGCTCATAGGGCCGAATCAGAACTCGGGATAGGATATCACAGGCCAGAACCAGATTGGCACCAACCAGAGTGACGATGAGTTTGGTCTGGCTTAGATTATCTCCGTAGCGCTTGCGAACCAGATTGGGAACAATGACCCCGAGAAATGGCAAGCCACCCACGGTAATCATGGTGACACTTGTCGTTAGCGCGACCAGAAAGAGGGCCAGTTTTTCAAGCAGGGAGTAGGAAATCCCCAGACTCTCACTGGTTTCCTTGCCCAGATTCATGATGGTAAAGGTTTGGGACAATTTCCAAACGGCAATCAGGATAATGAGGCCTAAGAAGAGCCACTCATACTGATGGGTCTGAATCATGGAGAAGGAGCCCTGGGTCCAAGCTGTCATACTCTGAACCAGATTGAAACGATAGGCGATAACTTCTGTCACAGAACCGATAATCCCGCTATAGATGATTCCAATCAGAGGCAACATCCACCTTTCCTTTACAGTAAAAATGGTCATAAAGGCTAGGAAGAAGAGGGTAAATACGATGGATGAAACAAAAGCAAAGAGCATCTTTTGGGTCAGACTAGCCGACGGAAAGACAAAGAGGCTCAATACCATTCCCAGTTTGGCAGCTTCAGTGGTCCCAACTGTACTCGGAGCAGCAAACTGATTTTGAGTGATAGTCTGCATGAGAAGTCCTGCCATACTCATACTAGAGGCAGTCAGGAGAATGCTGATGGTCCTTGGAAGACGGGACTCTTGAAAGAGAAGCCAGGTCTGCTGGTCGAAAGCAAAGAGCTTTCCCCATGAAAAATCACTGGTCCCAATGCTAATAGAGAGAAAGACTAGGAGTAGAAGTAAGCCAATTAAATAATGAGAAAGTTTCATACCCTGCCCTTTCATGTAGATTTGGTATTGAAAGATACCTGCAGATATAAATGTAACACGAATTTTTTAATCTGTCAATAAATTTTCTGACAATTTAATGAATAAAACAAGGAGAGAGCACCAGGACCTTCTCCTCTGTTTTCCTATTCTAAAATATTTTTACCTTCTTTAACTCGCCAACGATAGTCTGATAAAATAATATCTTCGAGGGAGTAGCTAGCCTTCCAATCAAGATATTGTTTAGCTTTTGAGGCGTCTGCTAGGACGCTGGCTGGGTCACCAGCACGGCGAGCAACAATTTCGTGTGGTATTTTTTGATTCAGTAATTCTTCAGCAGTTTTAAAGATTTCTTTGACGGTATAGCCTTTTTCAGTTCCTAAGTTAAAGATTTGAGAAGAACTGTCTTCTTGAAATAGGTAGTTCATTCCTTTAACATGAGCCTGTGCAAGATCCAAGACATGAATGTAATCTCGAATACATGAACCATCACGTGTATCGTAGTCATCTCCAAATATTTTTAGGCTATCATTTTGTCCCAATGCGGTCTTGTTGATATTTGGAATGATATGAGTTGGATTTTTCACACGCAGACCGTTTGAAGCATCCATTTCAGCCCCAGCTACATTAAAGTAACGGAAAATGACATATTTCCAATCGTAGCGATTGGCCATCCAGTAAATCATTCGTTCGCCCATCAGTTTTGTTTCTGCATAAGGGTTGACAGGGTCGAGCAGGGTATCTTCAGTAGCTGGCTTGTCAATACAGTTATTACCATAGAGAGAAGCAGTCGAAGAGAACATGATTTTTTGAATGCCAACTTCAGATAAGACTTTGAGAACTTGGTTCATACCAGCAACATTGGCAGTGAAGTATTTACTTGGATTTTCAATACTTTCGCTCACAACAATCTCACCCGCACAATGGAGGACAGCATCAATCTGATTTTCTTCTAAGTAAGGCTTTAAGGCACTAGCATCATAAACATCCAGTTGT
Organism: uncultured Streptococcus sp.; assembly: GCA_963542415.1. Classification (GTDB taxonomy): domain Bacteria; phylum Bacillota; class Bacilli; order Lactobacillales; family Streptococcaceae; genus Streptococcus. The sequence goes on along the minus strand of CAUTXU010000016.1, from coordinate 9,339 downwards.
TTAAAGCTAGCACGACTATCCACAGCCGAACGATTTCCTGTAGAGAGATTATCGAGGACATGCACCTGGTAGCCAGCATTTAAAAGAGCTTTAACGGTATGGGAGCCAATGTAGCCAGCTCCACCTGTAACAAGAATTGTTTTGGTCATGATTTTTTTCCTTTTTCTAGTTTTGTACTATTTTAAAGAAATAAGAAAGGAAAGTCAATTATTTTCTGCTATTGTTTTATAAAAACTGAACGAATATATCATCGGATTGTTTTTTTGTTTGGAAAAAAATTGGATTAATCTTGGAATATTTCTTAGATTTTACCTCACATGAAAGAGAATACAATCTTTTTCTAAGATACAGCAAGAATACGATACTAATTTAGAAATCCACCTTCCCGCTATCCTTCTCCTATAAAAAGTGGTAAAATGGATGAAAGAAAGAAGGAACTGAAATGACAACATTATTTTCAAAAATCAAAGAAGTAACAGAACTTGCTGCGATCTCAGGTCATGAAGCACCTGTCCGTGCTTATCTTCGTGAAAAGTTGACACCGCACGTGGATGAAGTGGTGACAGATGGCTTGGGTGGTATTTTCGGAATTAAACATTCAGAAGCTGCAGATGCGCCGCGCGTCTTGGTCGCTTCTCATATGGATGAAGTTGGTTTTATGGTTAGCGAAATCAAGCCAGACGGTACCTTCCGTGTGGTTGAAATCGGTGGTTGGAATCCTATGGTGGTCAGCAGCCAACGTTTCAAACTCTTGACTCGTGATGGTCGTGAAATACCAGTGATTTCGGGTTCTGTTCCGCCACATTTGACACGTGGAACAGGTGGACCAACCATGCCAGCTATTTCAGATATTATTTTTGATGGTGGTTTTGCGGACAAGGCTGAGGCAGAAAGTTTTGGCATCCGTCCTGGCGACACCATCGTACCAGATAGTTCTGCAATCTTGACAGCCAATGAAAAAAATATCATCTCAAAAGCTTGGGACAACCGCTACGGTGTCCTCATGGTAAGCGAGCTGGCAGAAGCTTTGTCAGGCCAAAAACTGGGAAATGAACTCTATCTTGGCTCGAACGTCCAAGAAGAGGTTGGTCTTCGTGGTGCTCATACTTCTACAACTAAGTTTGACCCAGAAGTCTTCCTAGCAGTTGATTGCTCACCAGCAGGTGATGTTTATGGTGGCCAAGGCAAGATTGGGGATGGAACCTTGATTCGCTTCTACGATCCAGGTCACTTACTCCTCCCAGGGATGAAGGATTTCCTTTTGACAACAGCTGAAGAAGCTGGTATCAAGTACCAATACTACTGTGGAAAAGGCGGAACGGACGCTGGCGCAGCTCATCTGAAAAATGGAGGTGTTCCTTCTACAACTATAGGTGTCTGCGCTCGTTATATCCACTCTCATCAAACCCTCTATGCGATGGATGACTTCCTAGAAGCGCAAGCCTTCTTGCAAGCCTTGGTGAAAAAATTGGATCGTTCAACAGTTGACTTGATTAAAAATTATTAAACCATAAGGGAGGTGGTAGGGATGGTAGAACCAAACCTAGAAAGCCTTGTAAAAGATCTTTACAATCATGCTCGACATGATTTGAGTGAAGATTTAGTTGCTGCTCTCCTAGAGACGGCTAAAAAACTGCCTACTACAAATGAGCAATTGCTGTCAGTTCGTCTCTCAGGTCTGGTCAATCATGAATTGCTCCTAAACCCCAAACACTCAGCACCTGAATTGATAAACTTGGCTCGTTTTATTAAAAGAGAAGAAGCCAAGTACCGAGGAACCGCGGTTTCTGCTATTATGTTTGGCGAACTCTTTAAAATGCTTTGATTCCATTGCGGATCAAAGCATTTTTCTATATGTTAAAAAAGCAATTCTTGGTTAGGAAAAGAAAAAAGCCATCCTATTTAGGATAGCTTCTTGGTGCTTAGATTTGTTCAGCAATGACCTTTTCAGCCAGATTCATAGCGTGGTCAGACACTCGAGTGTAGTGGGAAATGATGTCGATAAAGTTGACCCCAGCTTGTGTTGAACACTCGCCCTTGTTAAGGCGTTTGATATGGGTTTTTCTGAGAATACGCTCTATATTGTTGATTTCTTTATGGCGTTCAATCAGACTTTGAGCTTTTTCGATATCATTGTTTTCCACGCTATCAAGGGCATCCTTGATAAAGCCAGTGGTCTTTTGATAGATATCAGCCAATTCCTGCAAAGCAGCTTCAGAGAACTCAACATTTTTACGTTGAAGGTAGTCAGTCAGATTGATTAGCGCTTCTGCGTGGTCCCCAATCCGTTCCAAATCACGGGATGAATCCAGGATGTTGGTCAGCACTTCACTTTCTTTCTGGCTAAGGGCTTCACTTGAAAGAGTAATCAGGTAACGAGTCAATTTTTCATCAATGGTATTGATGGCTTCTTCTGTCTTGTGGCCTTTTTCAGCAACCTTTTCATTGAGGTCAATGATGTAGTTGTATGAAAGGTCAAAGGCTTTAGAAGCATAATTTCCTAAGTGAAGGAGTTCTTTTTTGGCATTTCCGAGAGCGATTGATGGAGCTTGTTTAATCAAATGCTCATCAAGATAAAGTGGCTCGTACTTGACAACTTCATCTTCACCAGGGATGAGCTTGGTTACAAAGTAGGCCAAGGCTCCGATGAAGGGAAATTGTACAATGGTGTTACTTACGTTAAAGGCACCGTGAGAGAAGGCAATGGTCATCTCAGGTGAGAGATGAAGGAGTGCCTGGAAGTACTCAATCATAGCAGTGAAGGGGCCTAAGAAGATTAAGCAAAGAATAGTTCCTAAAACGTTAAAGGTAACGTGGGTTGCAGCAACGCGTTTCGCAGAGACATTGGCTCCAGCTGCCGCGATGATAACGGTTAAGGTTGTTCCGATATTATCTCCGAAGAGAACTGGTAGAGAACCATTAAGGTCAAGGAATCCACCTGCATAGAGACCTTGCAAAATCCCGATTGTCGCAGAAGAAGCTTGGATGAGAACGGTAATCACTGCACCAGCAAAAACTCCTAAAATAGGATTTTGTCCCAAGGTTACCATATATTCCTTGAATTGTGGTAAATCTTTAAGAGGACTCATACCGGCACTGATGAGGTTGAGGGCGTAGAAGATTCCCCCTACACCAAACAGGATGCGCCCAATATTGTTTGCTGTTCTGTTTTTTGTAAAGAAGAGGAACATGGTTCCAAGGAAAATCAAGGGTAAAGCATACTCACCAAGCTTGAAACCGATGATAAAGGAAGTAACGGTGGTTCCGATGTTGGCTCCCATGATAATTCCGATAGCCTGTCTAAGAGTTAGAAGGCTAGCGCTGACCAGTCCAACCGTGATAACTGTAACCCCTGTACTTGACTGAATCAGGGCAGTCACGACAATCCCGACTAGAACACCTAAAAAGGGATTGCTAGTGTACTTGTCAATGTAAAAACGAAGGCGATCTCCAGCAGCTTGTTGCAAACCGTCTCCCATGGTCTTGATACTATATAAAAATAGTCCCAGACCACCTAAAAAGTGAAATAAAATTTCCTGCCAATTAATGGACATTTCTTTTTCCTCCGAAAAATAATAACGGAATTTCTCCTATTCTATTTTAAAGGATAAAAGTAAATCTAACAAGTGTTTAGCTAAGATTTTAGAAAGAAAATTCGTTAGAATGGGCCTTAATTATATTAATTTTACCAATTTCTAACCTAGATATAGGTATTTCCTTTTATATATTGACATTTAAAGGAAATATTTTAAAATGAGGGAGGAATTATCTCGGTCCCTGTGATTGGGATAAAAATTTTACGAAGAAAGTTAAGCGCTTTCTTTAAAAACAAAAAATAATCTTTTAGGAGGAAAAAATGAAGGATCCATTTTTTGAAAAACGTTGTCGATACAGTATTCGTAAGTTATCAGTAGGGGCCTGCTCACTGATGATTGGGGCTGTTTTGTTTGCTGGTCCAGCCTTAGCAACTGAAACTGCTGTTCCTGAAAATAACGGAGCTAATACAGAGCTTGTTTCAGGAGAGAGTGAGCATCCAACTAGTGAAGCTGACAAGCAGAATGAAGGGGAACATGCTGGAAAAAACAAGCTAGAAAAGGCAGAAGGAGCAGGGATAGCATCTGAAACTGCTTCGCCAGCAAGCAATGAAACCGTAACTACTGAAACTGCAGAAGCAACTAGCGCAACTAAACCAGAGGAAAAAGCAAGTGAGGTGGTTGCAGAAACACCATCTGCAGAAGCAAAATCTAAGTCTGACAAGGAAACAGCAGCAAAACCTGAAGCAGCTAGCCAAGGGGATGAGTCTAAGCCAGCAGCAGAAGCTAATAAGACTGAAAAAGAAGTTCAGCCAGATGTCCCTAAAAATACAGAAAAAACATTAAAACCAAAGGAAATCAAATTTAATTCTTGGGATGAATTGTTGAAATGGGAACCAGGTGCGCGTGAAGATGATGTCATCAACCGTGGTTCTGTTGCCCTCGCTCCACGTCGGACAGGTCATTTGGTCAATGAAAAAGCTAGCAAGGAAGCAAAAGTTCAAGCCCTATCAAACACCAACTCTAAAGCGAAAGACCATGCTTCTGTTGGTGGAGAAGAGTTTAAGGCTTATGCTTTTGATTATTGGCAATATCTAGATTCAATGGTCTTCTGGGAAGGTCTTGTTCCAACTCCTGACGTTATTGATGCAGGTCACCGTAACGGGGTTCCTGTATATGGTACACTCTTCTTCAACTGGTCTAATAGTATTGCAGATCAAGAAAAATTTGCTGAAGCTTTGAAGCAAGACGCAGATGGTAGCTTCCCAATTGCCCGTAAATTGGTAGACATGGCGAAATATTATGGCTATGATGGCTACTTCATCAACCAAGAAACGACTGGAGATTTGGTTAAACCTCTTGGAGAAAAGATGCGCAAGTTTATGCTCTATACCAAGGAATATGCTGCTAAAGTAAACCACCCAATCAAGTATTCTTGGTATGATGCCATGACTTATAACTATGGACGTTACCACCAAGATGGTTTGGGAGAATACAACTACCAATTCATGCAACCAGAAGGAGACAAGGTTCCAGCAGATAACTTCTTTGCTAACTTTAACTGGGATAAGGCTAAGAATGATTACACTATTACAACTGCCAATTGGATTGGTCGTAATCCTTATGATGTATTTGCAGGTTTGGAATTGCAACAGGGTGGTTCCTACAAGACAAAGGTTAAGTGGAATGACATTTTAGATGAAAATGGGAAATTGCGCCTTTCTCTTGGTTTATTCGCCCCAGATACTATTACAAGTTTAGGAAAAACTGGTGAAGATTATCATAAAAATGAAGATATCTTCTTTACAGGTTATCAAGGCGACCCTACTGGTCAAAAACCAGGTGACAAAGATTGGTATGGGATTGCTAACTTAGTTGCAGACCGTACGCCAGCAGTAGGTCATACCTTCACTACTTCCTTTAATACAGGTCACGGTAGAAAATGGTTCGTAGATGGTAAGGTTTCTAAGGATTCTGAGTGGAATTACCGTTCAGTTTCAGGTGTTCTTCCGACATGGCGCTGGTGGCAAAAATCAACTGGTGATAAGTTGAAAGCAAGCTATGATTTTGAAGATGCTTATAATGGTGGAACTTCTCTCAAATTTGCAGGGGATCTTTCAGGTGCGACCAAGCAAGATGTTAATTTGTACTCTACTCGCTTGAAGGTGACAGATACAACCAAATTGCATATTGCCCACAAAGGAGGCAAGGGAACCAAGGTTTATGTAGAACTTGCTACCAAGGAAGATTATACCTACGGTGATGAAGCTGCCCGTAAAGAATTGACAATTTCAGATAACTGGACTACCGATGCTTTTGATTTGAGTGCCTTGGCGGGCAAAACAATTTACGGTATTAAACTCTATTTTGAAAATGACAAAGACTTAAAAGACTATCAATTTAACTTGGGGCAATTGACCATTAGTAATCACCAAGATGCTCCTCAGGCTCCGACTACAGTAGCTGTAGCCAAACAAGTCCTTAAAAATGCCCAAGAAGCAGAAGCAGTTGTGCAATTTAAAGGCAACAAGGATGCAGATTTCTATGAAGTTTACGAAAAAGATGGAGACAGCTGGAAATTACTAACTGGCTCATCCTCTACAACTATTTATCTACCAAAAGTTAGCCGTTCAGCAAGTGCTCAAGGTACAACTCAAGAACTGAAGGTTGTCGCAGTTGGTAAAAATGGGGTTCGTTCAGAAGCTGCAACAACAACCTTTGATTGGGGCATGACTGTAAAAGATACCAGCCTACCAAAACCACTAGCTGAAAATATCGTACCAGGTGCAACAGTTATTGATAGTACTTTCCCTAAGACTGAAGGTGGAGAAGGTATCGAAGGTATGTTGAATGGTACCATTACCAGTCTGTCTGACAAGTGGTCTTCTGGACAATTAAGTGGTAGTGTGGATATTCGTTTGACCCAGCCACGTACAGTTGTTAGATGGGTGATGGACCATGCTGGAGCTGGTGGAGAATCTGTAAACGACGGTTTGATGAACACCAAAGACTTTGACCTTTATTATAAAGATGCGGATGGTCAATGGAAGTTGGCTAAGGAAGTTCGTGGCAATAAAGCTCATGTTACAGATATTACCTTTGATAAACCTATCACAGCTCAAGATTGGCGCTTGAATGTCGTTACTTCTGACAATGGGACTCCATGGAAGGCTATTCGCATCTATAACTGGAAAATGTATGAAAAGCTTGATACAGAAAGTGTCAATATTCCGATGGCCAAGGCTGCAGCTCGTACTCTAGGCAACAACAAAGTACAAGTTGGCTTTGCAGATGTACCAGCTGGAGCTACCATTACTGTTTATGACAATCCAAATTCTCAAACTCCGCTTGCAACCTTGAAGAGCGAAGTTGGAGGTGACCTAGCAAGCTTACCATTTGATTTGACAAATCACTCTGGTCTTCTGTACTATCGTACCCAGTTGCCAGGTAAGGAAATTAGTAATGTCCTTGCAGTTTCTGTTCCGAAAGATAATAGAAGAATCAAGTCAGTCAGTCTAGAAACAGGACCTAAGAAAACAAGTTATGCTGAAGGGGAAGATTTGGACCTTAGAGGTGGTGTTCTTCGAGTTCAGTATGAAGGAGGAGCTGAGGATGAATTCATTCGCCTAACTCATGCAGGTGTATCAGTATCAGGTTTCGATACGCATCATAAGGGAGAACAAAATCTTACTTTACAATATTTGGGACAATCGGTAAACGCTAATTTGTCAGTAACTGTCACTAGCCAAGATGAAGCAACTCCGAAAACTATTTTGGGAATTGAAGTGAGTCAGGAACCCAAAAAAGATTATTTAGTTGGGGATAGCTTAGACTTGTCTGAAGGGCGATTTACAGCGGCTTATAGCAATGACACTATGGAAGAACATTCCTTTACTGATGAGGGAGTTGAAATTACTGGTTATGATGCTCAAAAGACTGGTCGTCAAACCTTGACGCTTCATTACCAAGGGCATGAAGTTAACTTTGATGTTTTGGTATCTCCAAAAGTAGCATTGAACGATGAGTACCTTAAACAAAAATTAGCAGAAGTTGAAGCAGCTAAGAAGAAGGTGATTTATAACTTTGCTTCACAAGAAGTAAAAGAAGCCTTCTTGAAAGCAATTGAAGCAGCCGAACAAGTGTTGAAAGACCATGAAACTAGCACCCAAGATCAGGTCAATGACCGACTTAATAAATTGACAGAAGCTCATAAAGCTCTGAATGGTCAGGAGAAATTTACGGAAGAAAAGACAGAACTCGATCGCTTAACAGGTGAGGCCCAAGAACTCTTGGCTGCCAAACCAAACCATCCTTCAGGTTCTGCCCTAGCTCCACTTCTTGAGAAGAACAAGGCTTTGGTTAAAAAAGTAGATTTGAGTCCAGAAGAGCTTGCAACAGCAAAACAGAGTCTAAAAGATTTGGTTGCCTTATTGAAAGAAGATAAACCAGCAGTCTTTTCTGATAGTAAAACAGGTGTTGAAGTGCACTTCTCAAATAAAGAAAAGACTGTCATTAAGGGCTTGAAAGTAGAGCGTGTCCAAGCAAGTGCTGAAGAGAAGAAATACTTTGCAGGAGAAGATGCTCATGTCTTTGAAATAGAAGGTTTGGATGAACAAGGTCAAGACGTTGATCTCTCTTACGCTTCTATTGTGAAAATTCCAATTGAAAAAGATAAGAAAGTGAAGAAAGTATTCTTCTTACCTGAAGGCAAAGAAGCAGTAGAATTGGCTTTTGAACAAACGGATAGTCATGTCATCTTTACAGTACCACACTTCACTCATTATGCCTTTGTTTATGAGCCTGCCGAAAAACTACAGTCTGCTAAACCAGTAGAAAAGGTTATTTCAAGCAAGAAACCAACTGAAGGTGTCAAGAATTTGGTTCAGGAAACTCCGAAATTGGAAATTGAAGAGACAAGTCTTGCCTTCGAACACCAAGAACGACCAAATCCAAATCTCCTAGTCGGTCAACGTCAACTTGTCCAAGCAGGAGTTGAGGGACAAATTCGCCGCTTGATTGAAGTAGATAGTCAAGGCAATCGTACTCTTCGCTCTACAGAAGTTTTGAAAGAAGCGATTCCAGAAATTGTTGAAATTGGAACAAAAGTAAAAACTGAACCAGCAGTAGCGCCTACACAGGAAAAACCAGCTCAAAATACAGCAGTTAAATCAGAAGAAGCAAGCAAACAATTGCCAAATACAGGAACAGTTGATGCTAATGAAGCCCTAATAGCAGTCTTGGTCAGTCTTGGCCTTGCTAGTTTAGCCTTGACCTTGAAACAGAAAAAAGAAGATGAAGATTAAATATCGAAAAATCTTGTGAAATCTTTCCTTATATTTCCAAAGTGTGATATAATAGTTTCGAATAAAATAAATAAAGGGGTTTTTGTAACATGGCAAAACTTACTGTTAAAGACGTTGACTTGAAAGGGAAAAAAGTTCTCGTTCGTGTTGACTTCAACGTACCTGTTAAAGATGGCGTGATTACCAATGACAACCGTATCACTGCAGCTCTTCCAACTATCAAGTACATTCTTGAACAAGGTGGACGTGCAATTCTTTTCTCTCACCTTGGACGTGTGAAAGAAGAAGCTGATAAAGCTGGTAAATCACTTGCTCCTGTAGCAGCAGACTTGGCAGCAAAACTTGGTCAAGATGTTGTTTTCCCAGGTGTAACTCGTGGTGCTGAATTGGAAGCAGCAATCAACGCTCTTGAAGATGGACAAGTTCTTTTGGTTGAAAACACTCGTTACGAAGATGTTGACGGCAAGAAAGAATCTAAAAACGATCCTGAACTTGGTAAATAC
>CAUTXU010000015.1:0-20672 GCA_963542415.1 uncultured Streptococcus sp. | reverse complement strand
TTGATGAAGAAAAGATTATTTTAAATGATGTTTCCTTAGAAATTTTTGAACAGGATTTCATCACGATTTTAGGTGGAAATGGGGCTGGGAAATCAACTCTCTTTAACACTATTGCAGGAACCTTATCCTTAACCAGTGGGACTATTCGTATTTTAGGTGAAGATGTTACCAAGTTTTCACCAGAGAAACGAGCTAAGTATCTGTCTCGTGTTTTCCAAGATCCCAAGATGGGGACAGCCCCTCGTATGACGGTAGCTGAAAATCTTTTGATTGCCAAGTTTCGTGGTGAAAAACGCGGACTGTTTCCGAGACGTCTGGCTAGCTACAAGGATGAATTTCAGACAACCATTGAAAAAGTGGGAAATGGTCTTGAGAAACACTTGAATACACCGATTGAGTTCTTGTCAGGTGGACAAAGACAAGCCTTGAGTCTCTTGATGGCAACCTTGAAGCGACCTGAGTTGCTCTTGCTAGATGAGCATACTGCAGCCCTTGATCCAAAGACAAGTGTCTCACTCATGGAATTGACAGATGAATTTGTCAAGAAAGATCAGCTGACAGCCCTTATGATTACTCATCATATGGAAGATGCTCTCAAATACGGCAATCGCTTGATTGTCATGAAAGAAGGACGGATTATCCAAGATTTAAACCAAGAAGAAAAAGCAAAGATGAAGATTTCAGACTACTATCAATTATTTGAATAGATAATCTCTATTTTCATCAAGAATTGTGAAGCAAAACTTAGAGGCACGGAAGTGTTTCTGAGTTTTTTATCTTCTCTTGAAATCTAAAAAATGAGGCAAAGATAATCATGGAAAGTGTATGAAATGGTTTACTTTTTTTCAGAAATAAAGTATACTATATAAAGTAAACTATGATAACATGGAGGTATTGTGTATGGTTGACAAACAAGTCATTGAAGAAATCAAAAACAATGCCAACATTGTGGAAGTCATAGGAGATGTGATTTCTTTACAAAAGGCAGGACGGAACTATCTAGGGCTCTGTCCTTTTCATGGTGAAAAAACACCTTCTTTCAACGTTGTAGAGGACAAGCAGTTTTACCACTGTTTTGGTTGTGGTCGCTCAGGTGATGTCTTTAAGTTCATAGAGGAGTACCAAGGGGTTCCCTTTATGGAGGCTGTCCAAATCTTAGGTCAGCGTGTCGGGATAGAGGTAGAAAAACCGCTTTATAATGAACAGAAGCCTGTTTCGCCTCACCAAGCTCTTTATGATATGCATGAAGATGCTGCCAAATTTTATCATGCTATTCTCATGACAACGACCATGGGGGAAGAGGCCAGAAACTACCTTTATCAGCGTGGTTTGACAGATGAAGTGCTCAAGCATTTTCGGATTGGTTTAGCACCTCCAGAACGAAACTATCTCTATCAACGTTTGTCTGCTCAGTATCGTGAAGAGGATTTTCTAGATTCAGGACTGTTTTATCTCTCTGATGCCAATCAATTTGTAGACACCTTTCACAATCGCATTATGTTTCCCCTTACAAATGATCAGGGAAAGGTCATTGCCTTCTCAGGTCGTATCTGGCAGAAAACGGATTCACAAACTTCTAAGTATAAAAATAGCCGATCGACTGCAATTTTTAACAAAAGTTACGAATTATATCATATGGATAGGGCAAAAAAATCTTCTGGAAAAGCCAGTGAGATTTACCTGATGGAAGGATTCATGGATGTCATTGCAGCCTATCGGGCTGGAATCGAAAACGCTGTCGCGTCCATGGGAACAGCCTTGAGTCGAGAGCATGTTGAGCATCTGAAAAGGTTAACCAAGAAGTTGGTTCTTGTTTACGATGGCGATAAGGCTGGGCAAGCTGCGACATTGAAAGCATTGGATGAAATTGGTGATATGCCTGTGCAAATCGTCAGCATGCCTGATAACTTGGATCCAGATGAGTATCTACAAAAAAATGGACCAGAAGACTTGGCCTATCTATTAACGAAAACTCGTATTAGTCCGATTGAGTTCTACATTCACCAGTACAAGCCTGAAAACAGTGAAAATCTGCAGGCTCAGATTGAGTTTATTGAAAAAATAGCTCCCTTGATTGTTCAAGAAAAGTCTATCACTGCTCAAAACAGCTATATTCATATTTTAGCTGACAGTCTGGCATCCTTTGATTATGCCCAGATTGAGCAGATTGTTAATGAGAGTCGTCAGGCGCAAAGGAAGAATCGCATGGAAGGAATTTCCAGACCGACGCAAATCACTATGCCTGTCACCAAGCAGTTATCAGCTATTATGAGGGCAGAAGCTCATTTACTTTATCGAATGATGGAATCTCCCCTTGTTTTGAACGATTACCGTTTGCGAGAAGACTTTGCATTTGACACACCTGAATTTCAGGTCTTATATGACTTGCTTGGTCAGTATGGCAATCTTCCTCCAGAAGTTTTAGCAGAACAGACAGAGGAAGTTGAAAGAGCTTGGTACCAAGTCTTAGCTCAGGATTTGCCTGCTGAGATGTCACCGCAGGAACTTAGTGAAGTAGAAATGACTCGAAACAAGGCTCTCTTGAATCAGGACAATATGAGAATCAAAAAGAAGGTGCAGGAAGCTAGCCATGTAGGAGATACCGACACAGCCCTAGAAGAATTGGAACGTTTAATTTCCCAAAAGAGAAGAATGGAGTAATAATGGCAACAAAACAAAAAGAAGTAACAACATTTGACGTACAAGTAGCAGAATTTATCCGTAATCATAAGCAAAAAGGGACAGCAACAGATGATGAAATTAATGCTAGTCTGGTGATTCCTTTTACCTTGGACGCTGATGGGATTGAGGATCTTTTGCAACGGATTCAGGATGCAGGGATTTCGATCACAGATAACGAAGGAAATCCAAGTGCGCGTGTTCTTAGCACTGAAGAAGAGCCAGAACTCAGCGATGAGGACTTGATTGGTTCAACTTCGGCTAAGGTTAATGACCCTGTCCGTATGTACTTGAAAGAAATCGGGGTCGTTCCTCTCTTGACCAATGAAGAGGAAAAAGAATTGGCACTAGCTGTTGAAGCTGGCGATATCGAAGCCAAACAACGTCTTGCGGAAGCCAACCTTCGTTTGGTTGTTTCTATTGCCAAACGCTATGTCGGCCGTGGTATGCAGTTCCTTGACTTGATTCAAGAAGGAAATATGGGCTTGATGAAGGCGGTTGACAAGTTTGACTATTCTAAAGGGTTCAAGTTCTCAACTTACGCAACTTGGTGGATTCGTCAGGCCATCACTCGTGCTATTGCGGATCAAGCTCGTACCATCCGTATCCCAGTCCACATGGTTGAAACTATTAATAAATTGGTTCGTGAACAACGTAATCTCCTTCAAGAATTGGGACAAGATCCAACGCCAGAACAAATTGCTGAACGTATGGATATGACCCCTGATAAGGTGCGTGAAATCTTGAAGATTGCCCAAGAACCAGTATCGCTTGAAACACCAATCGGTGAAGAGGATGATAGCCATCTTGGGGACTTTATCGAAGATGAAGTGATTGAAAATCCAGTGGACTATACAACTCGTATCGTCTTGCGTGAGCAGTTGGATGAGGTCTTGGATACTCTTACAGACCGTGAAGAAAATGTTTTGCGTCTACGTTTTGGACTAGATGATGGGAAAATGCGTACCCTTGAAGATGTGGGTAAAGTCTTTAACGTGACTCGCGAGCGTATCCGTCAGATTGAAGCTAAAGCTTTGAGAAAACTACGCCAACCAAGTCGCAGCAAACCGCTTCGTGATTTTATTGAAGACTAGGAGTGAGGAAAATTATGGCTTATACAGAAGAGCAAATTGAAAACATCAAAACACGAATTTTATCAGCCTTGGAAGAAGTTATCGACCCTGAGTTGGGAATCGATATTGTCAATCTTGGTTTGATTTATGAGATTCGTTTTGACGGCGACACAGGACAAACAGAGATTGATATGACTTTGACAACTATGGGTTGTCCCCTAGCAGACCTTTTGACGGACCAGATTTATGATGCCATGACAGAGGTGCCAGAAGTAACGGATACTGAGGTCAAATTAGTCTGGTATCCAGCCTGGACCGTTGAAAAAATGAGTCGCTATGCACGCATTGCCCTAGGCATTAAGTAATACTCTTCGAAAATCAAATTCAAACCACGTCAGCTTCACCTTGCCGTACTCAAGTACAGCCTGCGGCTAGCTTCCTAGTTTGCTCTTTGATTTTCATTGAGTATAAACATATAAAAGCATGTGAGAGACCAATGGAAAAGATAGGAAATTTCCCCTCTTTTCCTCTAGTCTCTCCTTTCTTTTGCTGATTTTATTCAAAGAAAATGATATAATAGTAGTTATGGAAAAAAAGAAATTACGCATCAATATGTTGAGTTCAAGTGAGAAAGTAGCAGGACAAGGAGTTTCAGGTGCCTACCGTGAATTAGTTCGTCTTCTTCACCGTGATGCCAAGGACCAATTGATTGTTACAGAAAATCTTCCAATCGAGGCAGATGTGACTCACTTTCATACAATTGATTTCCCCTATTATTTATCAACATTCCAAAAGAAGCGCTCAGGTAGGAAAATTGGCTATGTACATTTCTTGCCTGATACACTTGAGGGGAGTTTGAAGATTCCATTTTTCTTAAAGGGAATTGTTAAACGCTATGTATTTTCTTTTTACAATCGGATGGAGCACTTGGTGGTGGTCAATCCTATGTTTATAGAGGATTTGGTGGCCGCTGGTATTCCACGTGAAAAAGTGACCTATATTCCTAACTTTGTCAACAAGGAAAAATGGCATCCTCTTCCACAAGAAGAGGTAGCGAGACTGCGAACAGAACTTGGCGTTAGTGACAATCAGTTTATCGTAGTAGGTGCTGGTCAAGTCCAGAAACGCAAAGGGATTGATGATTTTATCCGTCTGGCTGAGGAATTGCCTCAGATTACCTTTATCTGGGCGGGTGGTTTCTCTTTTGGTGGTATGACAGATGGTTATGAACGCTACAAGAAAATGATGGATAATCCACCTGAAAATTTGATTTTTCCAGGTATCGTATCACCAGAGCGAATGCGTGAGTTGTATGCCCTAGCGGACCTTTTCTTGTTGCCTAGTTATAATGAGCTCTTCCCTATGACTATTTTAGAGGCTGCCAGTTGTGAAGCTCCGATTATGTTACGTGATTTGGATCTCTATAAGGTTATTTTGGAGGGAAATTATCGGGGGACAGCAGATAGAGAAGAGATGAAAGAGGCTATTTTAGAATATCAAGCAAATCCTGCTGCCTTAAAAGATCTCAAAGAAAAAGCTAAGAATATTTCCAGAGAGTATTCTGAAGAGCATCTGTTACAAATCTGGTTGGACTTTTATGAGAAACAAGCCGCTTTAGGGAGAAAGTAAAAAGTGAGGTAATCTATGCGAATTGGTTTATTTACAGATACCTATTTTCCTCAGGTTTCTGGTGTTGCGACCAGTATTCGAACCTTGAAAACAGAACTTGAAAAGCAGGGACATGCTGTTTTTATCTTTACGACGACAGATAAGGATGTCAATCGTTATGAAGATTGGCAAATTATCCGCATTCCAAGTGTTCCTTTCTTTGCTTTTAAGGATCGCCGCTTTGCCTATCGAGGTTTTAGCAAGGCGCTTGAAATTGCCAAGCAGTATCAGCTAGATATTATCCATACTCAGACAGAATTTTCTCTAGGCTTGTTGGGGATTTGGATTGCGCGTGAATTGAAGATTCCAGTTATTCATACCTATCACACCCAGTACGAAGACTATGTGCATTATATTGCCAAGGGGATGTTGATTCGTCCGAGTATGGTTAAGTATCTGGTCAGAGGTTTCCTTCATGACGTGGATGGGGTTATTTGCCCGAGTGAGATTGTTCGGGACTTGCTATCTGACTATAAAGTCAAGGTTGAAAAGCGGGTCATTCCAACTGGGATTGAATTAGCTAAATTTGAACGTCCAGAAATCAAGCAAGAAAATCTAAAAGAACTACGTAGTAAACTAGGGATTCAAGATGATGAAAAGATGCTGCTTAGTCTTTCCAGAATTTCCTATGAAAAAAATATTCAAGCAGTACTAGTAGCCTTTGCAGAAGTTCTGAGAGAGGAAGACAAGGTGAAACTGGTAGTTGCTGGGGATGGGCCTTATCTGGATGACCTCAAAGAGCAAGCCCAGAAACTAGAGATTCAAGATTCAGTCATCTTTACAGGCATGATTGCTCCTAGTGAGACGGCTCTTTATTATAAGGCGGCAGATTTCTTCATCTCTGCCTCGACAAGTGAAACGCAGGGTTTGACATATTTGGAAAGCTTGGCCAGTGGGACGCCTGTCATTGCTCACGGAAATCCGTATCTGGACAATCTTATTAGTGATAAAATGTTTGGTACCTTGTATTACGGCGAGTATGATTTAGCTGGAGCTATTTTAGAGGCTCTAATTGCAACACCAGATATGAATGAGCATAGCTTATCAGAGAAATTATATGAGATTTCAGCTGAGAACTTTGGAAAACGGGTGCATGAGTTTTATCTTGATGCTATTATTTCAAATAATTTCCAGAAAGATTTAGCAAAAGATGATACGGTCAGTCAGCGTATTTTTAAGACAGTTTTGTATTTACCACAACAGGTAGTTGCTGTACCCGTAAAAGGCTCTAGACGCATGCTGAAAGCTTCAAAAACACAGTTAATCAGCATAAGAGATTATTGGAAAGACCATGAAGAATAGAAAGAGGAATAGCTATGAAAAAACAATTGATGAGAAGTGGTAGTGATCAAAAAATTGCTGGAGTATGTGCTGGGGTGGCCCATTATCTGGATATGGATCCTACCATCGTTCGCGTAATATGGGGTGTCCTTGGTTTCTGTTATGGAGTTGGAATTGTAGCCTATATCATTTTGTGGATTATCGCACCTGTAGCAACTGACTATTGAAAACTAGCTCAATTCATGCTAAGATAATAGAAAATAGAATGTAACGAAGGAGATAAAAATGGCATTTGGAGATAATGGAAAACGTAAAAAAACGATGTTTGAGAAATTAACCTTGCTTATCGTACTTATCATGCTAGTAGCAAGTTTATTGGGAATTTTTGCAACTGCAATTGGTGCCCTCAGTAATCTATAAAATAGATTCAAGAAAATTTAGTGACTGGGATTTCCCAGCCCTTTTTTAAAGTGAGAAGAAAAAATGAGTATGTTTTTAGATACAGCCAAGATTAAGGTCAAGGCTGGTAATGGTGGTGATGGTATGGTTGCCTTTCGCCGTGAAAAATATGTCCCTAATGGTGGTCCTTGGGGGGGTGACGGAGGTCGTGGAGGAAATGTGGTCTTCGTTGTAGACGAAGGACTACGGACCTTGATGGATTTCCGCTACAATCGTCATTTCAAGGCTGATTCTGGGGAAAAAGGAATGACCAAAGGAATGCATGGTCGTGGTGCTGAGGACCTTAGAGTTCGAGTGCCACAAGGTACGACTGTTCGTGATGCAGAGACTGGCAAGGTTTTGACAGATTTGATTGAACATGGTCAAGAATTTATCGTTGCCCACGGTGGTCGTGGTGGACGTGGAAATATCCGCTTTGCGACACCAAAAAATCCTGCACCTGAAATCTCTGAAAATGGAGAACCAGGTCAGGAACGTGAGTTACAATTGGAACTAAAAATCTTGGCTGATGTCGGTTTAGTAGGTTTCCCATCTGTAGGGAAATCAACACTTTTAAGTGTTATTACCTCAGCTAAACCTAAAATTGGTGCCTACCACTTTACGACCATTGTGCCAAATCTAGGTATGGTTCGTACCCAATCAGGTGAATCCTTTGCAGTAGCTGATTTACCAGGTTTGATTGAAGGCGCTAGTCAAGGTGTTGGTTTGGGAACTCAGTTCCTCCGTCACATCGAGCGTACACGTGTCATCCTTCACATCATTGATATGTCAGCTAGCGAAGGCCGTGATCCTTATGAGGATTATCTTGCCATTAATAAGGAGTTGGAGTCATACAATCTTCGTCTCATGGAGCGTCCACAGATTATCGTAGCCAACAAAATGGACATGCCTGAGAGTCAGGAAAATCTTGTAGAATTCAAGAAAAAATTAGCTGAAAACTACGATGAATTTGAAGAGATACCAGCTATTTTCCCAATATCTGGTTTGACCAAGCAAGGTCTGGCAACGCTTTTGGATGCTACAGCTGAATTGCTAGATAAGACACCAGAATTCTTGCTCTACGACGTGTCAGATATGGAAGAAGAAGCTTATTATGGATTTGACGAGGAAGAAAAAGCCTTTGAAATTAGTCGTGATGACGATGCGACATGGGTACTTTCTGGTGAAAAACTCATGAAACTCTTTAATATGACCAATTTTGATCGAGACGAATCAGTCATGAAATTTGCTCGCCAATTACGTGGTATGGGGGTTGATGAAGCCCTTCGTGCGCGTGGTGCCAAAGATGGTGACTTGGTTCGCATTGGTAAATTTGAGTTTGAATTTGTAGACTAGGAGACTGGTATGGGAGATAAACCGATATCTTTCCGAGATGCGGATGGCAATTTCGTTTCCGCCGCAGATGTTTGGAATGAAAAGAAATTGGAAGAACTATTTAATCGTCTCAATCCAAATCGTGCCCTGAGATTGGCACGAACTAAAAAAGAAAAACCATCTCAGTAAAATAGATAAAAAGATTCCGTGCCATAATCAGGACACGGAATTTTGTTTTATTCTTCAAAGAAAAATGGTGGAGCGAATTTTTTCAGTTCTTCAAAGCATCTTTGAGCAGCTTCTACATCTTCGCAGATGACAAGACAGACATCATCGCCACAGAGGGTAGCGATAGCGTCAGGGAAGCTCAAAGCATCAATGATAGAACCAAAGGATTGAGCAAGTCCAGGAAGGGTTTTTAGTAGGACTTGGTGTTGAACTGGGCGCATCAAGACAAGGGCGTCTTCCATGTAGAGTTCGAGACGTTTTTCCCATTTTGAGATAGAACCTGTATTGAGCACGTAGTAAGAGTTGTCTTCTTCACGTACTTTTGAGAGGTTCATACTTTTAATATCTCTCGAAAGTGTAGCTTGTGTAACTTGAATATCATTATCAGCAAGAAGAGCTTGTAGCTCAGCTTGAGTATGAATCTTGTTTTTGGTTACAAGAGCTCGTATGAGTTGGTGGCGGTGTTCAGATTTATTCATAAAATTTACTCCTTGTACAAAGTACAGAAAGCGTGGACTGATCGAAATCGTCAGTCGAGTGGTAAGCGGTATTGTCACGTATGATGATTTCAAAGTCAGTAGTAATTTAGAACGATACGGAGAGAGTCTCCTTCCTTTAACTTGTCACTAGTTGGGTACAGATGAATTGACTGTCTATCCCTTCATCTGCATGGTTGTTCTCTACTAACAGTGAATCATTCAATTTTGGTAGCATTTTGTCACGACTTGTTGTGAATTTACGCTAAACAGCAATTCACAGAGATTGTCCAACATGTGGTGTGGTAGCGTGTAGTATAGAGGGTCACACATGTTGGTTATGGGGCGGTATCTTTTGTTCAAGCTCCAGTAGTAGGGCTTCTAATAGCCTTTATTTGGACTGGATTTGATACCAAGTTGTAGTTTTTTTCGACTGTTCAAGTGGGTGTCTCTGATGATAGGAAGGTCAGTGGGTCTTGGATTGACCTTGTCCTTAAAATCATTCCATATTGAAGTCTGATATTATACCTTTTGACAAGGTAGGGCAAGACTTGACTGTTCAAGATCAACAGTCAGGTGGTAAGCGGTGTTGTCACGTATGGTGATTTCAAAGTCAGTAGTATAGAGGACTAAACGGAGAGTGTCACCTTCTTTTAGCTTGTAAATAGTTGGCTGCAGCTCAAACTGGATATCCATCCATTCATCTGCTTTAATATCCTCTACTAACAGTAAATCATTTCTATTTTGCAAATTGAGATAGCCTTTTGTCACTACTCGTTGTGTAGTTGCGCTAAATGGCAATTCACAGAGATTTTCCAACATGTGGTAGCGACCGTTGTCAATGGTTCTAGCACTTAAAATAGCTGGATAAGGTTGTAGGTATTTCTTTTGTCCATGTTCCAGTAATTGGGCAGATAAGAGCCCCTTGTTTGTACTGGATTTAATACGAAGCTTGAGCTGAGCTCGACCGTTCAGGTGGAGATCTTTGGTCACAGGAAGGTCAATAGTAATTTGATTGGCTTTCCCTTGATAGAGTTCCGTATTGAAGGTCTGGTATGTCTTACTATAACGTTCAAAATTCTTATCTGAATACTGATTTTGAATAACCTGCTCTTCTTGACCAAGTGAGAAAATTTCTGAGCTTTCTTGATTCCCAAAGTCAGAAAGAGTCTGCCAAGTCTGAGGAGTAGTATTATCCTGCCAGATGACAGTAGGAAGTTGATAATCCGTTTCCTGTCCCAGTAATTTCTTAGTCAATAAGGCGTTCATGGACTCACGGAAGTCAATGGACTGCCAGTTGTTCATATAAACATGGGCACCATTATGGAAAAAGAGATGCTTATTTATATGAGTAGGAAGAGCATGGAACATCTGGTAAACATGAAGTGGTTTGACATTCCAATCCTGAGAACCATGAGTAAAGACAACCTCTGCCTTTACTTTATGGGCATTGAGCAGATAGTTGCGGTCCTGCCAAAATTGATTGTAGTCACCAGACTTGCGATCTAGTTGCTCTTTTACTTTTTCCAAGTCAGCTTGGTGAGCCGCATTGCCACGGATATAGTCGCCAGCCAAGAGATTTCGTGAGTAGGTCAGTTCAGCAAGGGAGTCAAAGTCCTCACCTGGATAGCCACCTGGGCTTGTCACCAGACCGTTTTCACGGTAGTAGTTGTACCATGAGGAGATACCTGCCTCGGCAATGATTACTTCTAAACCATCTACACCAGTAGTGGCAAGGCCGTTTGACATGGTACCTAGATAGGAAAGTCCTGTTGTTGCTACTTTTCCGTTTGACCAATCAGCCTTGACTTGACGCTGGCGCGTGTGGTCAGTAAAGGCACGGCAACGGCCGTTAAGCCAATCGATAACATTTTTATAGGCCTCGATTTGCTGGTAGTCTCCGTTAGTCATGAAACCAGTAGAGTCTTTGGTACCAAGACCTGAAACATATAGATTAGCAAACCCTCGTGGAAGGAAGTAGTCGTTGAGACTATAGCTAGCGTTAATGTGAGTTAGCTTTTCCTCCGCTTCTGACACAGGCTCAGCTCGACCTTGAGGTTGGACGAGATTGAGTTGCGGTTCCTCGAGCTCAATCCTATGAGCAGGCTTAACGTCGAGCTCGCCCTCCATCTTGTAGAGAGCCTTGTCGCTAGCCTTGTCATTTGTTCCCTGATGATAGGGACTGGCTGTCATGATAGCAGGGATTTGTCCATCAAAACGAGGACGAATAATGCTAACCTTGACTAAGTCTGGAAGTCCTTTTTGGTCCGTATCGACACGAGACTCAACGTAAACGACTTCTCGAATGACATCATGACTAGAAAAAGTTGCTAAGCTCTTGCCGTTAAAGTAGTGGTAGGTATTATCTTCAGGAATGAGACCATCACTGACAAGTTGGTCGATAAGAGTGTTCCCTTTTTTGGTCCGAGTATTGAGCAACTGATAGAGATTTTCAATCAAGTCACCATATACAATGGGAAATCCAGTTTCTTTACGAAAAGCTTCACTGTCTTCGAAGTCAACCAAATAAGAAAAACCTAAGAGTTGAAAGGCTACAGTATAGAAAATATCTGCAGTCAACTTTCTGTCTGACTGACAAAATTTCAGTAAGTCAGTTTCTTTATCAACTGCTAAACTAGATAGAGGATAGATGCTATCCTTATAATTAAAAAAGAAACGAATAAGAAACGCCTCAAGCATTTTTTTATTTGTAATGTTGACTGATAAATCAAATCCATACTTTTTTAAATCACATAAAATAGTATCTCTTGGAAGTGATAAATAGCTGAATTGATTAAAGCGCATAAAACCTCCTTATAAAACAATAATTAAGGTTATTATATCAAAAAAATAGGCTAAAGGGAATCATTAAATGATAAAGAAATTAATTAAAGAATAATGAATACAATTTATATGGAAAAACAGGTACTATTCTATAGCTGAAACAAGTTATTATACCAAACAAGTTAACTGAACGTATCTTTCTCTGTTAAAAGATATATTCACTTCTTGGGATAAAAAAGTAAAAAAATTACCGGAGTATTTAATTCTTTAAATGTATTTTTAATTTTTTTAATTTTTTCATTCAAAAAATCTTACTTTAAGGATAAAACAGAGATAGGAGTTATTGGTTTTATCTTTCTTTTTTGAAAATGGTATAATATAGTGAGAACGTGAGAATGATAGAGGAGAAGTGTAAATTGATCGCACAACTAGATACAAAAACAGTCTATAGTTTTATGGAGAGCGTCATTTCGATCGACAAGTATGTGAGAGCAGCTAAAGAATTCGGCTACACTCATTTAGCTATGATGGATATTGATAATCTTTATGGTGCTTTTGACTTTCTAGAGGTTACAAAAAAATACGGCATTCACCCTTTATTAGGGCTTGAAATGACTGTGTTTGTAGATAATCAGGAAGTGAATCTGCGCTGTTTAGCTCTATCTAGTGTGGGCTATCAGCAGCTGATGAAACTCTCAACAGCCAAGATGCAGGGGGAGAAAGATTGGTCAGTTTTATCTCAGTACCTAGAGGATATTGCGGTCATTGTGCCTTATCTTGATGGATTGGAGTCGTTAGAATTAGGTTGTGATTACTATATAGGGGTTTATCCAGAAACACTGGCAAGCGAATTTCATCATCCAATTTTGCCTCTTTATCGGGTCAATACCTTTGAAAGCAGGGATAGAGAAGTCCTGCAAGTCTTAACAGCGATTAAAGAAAATCTACCGCTTAGAGAAGTTCCCTTGCGTTCACGACAAGATGTGCTTTTATCAGCAAGTTCTTTAGAGAAATTATTCCAAGAACGTTTTTCGCAAGCCTTAGACAATTTAGAAAAGCTTATTTCAGGTATTTCTTATGATTTGGATACGAGTCTGAAACTGCCTCGTTTTAACCCAGCTAGACCAGCAGTAGAAGAGTTGAGAGAACGTGCTGAATTGGGACTTGCTCAGAAGGGGTTGTCTAGTAAAGAATATCAAGACCGTCTAGACCAAGAATTGGCTGTTATTCATGATATGGGCTTTGATGATTATTTCTTGGTTGTCTGGGATTTGTTGCGTTTTGGACGTTCGAATGGCTATTATATGGGAATGGGACGGGGGTCTGCAGTTGGTAGCTTGGTTTCCTATGCCTTAGACATTACAGGGATTGACCCAGTAGAGAAAAATCTGATTTTTGAACGCTTTCTCAATCGTGAACGCTATACTATGCCTGATATTGATATTGATATCCCTGATATTTATCGTCCAGAGTTTATCAGATATGTTGGCAATAAATATGGTAGTAAACATGCTGCACAAATTGTTACTTTTTCAACCTTTGGAGCCAAGCAAGCTCTGCGAGATGTTTTAAAACGATTCGGCGTGCCAGAGTATGAATTATCTGCAATTACTAAGAAAATTAGTTTTCGTGACAATCTCAAGACGGCCTATGAGGGCAATCTACAGTTTCGTCAGCAAATCAATAGTAAGTTAGAATACCAAAAAGCCTTTGACATTGCTTGCAAGATAGAGGGCTATCCAAGACAAACCTCTGTCCATGCAGCTGGTGTTGTCATTAGTGACCAAGACTTGACCAACTACATCCCTCTAAAGCATGGTGACGAAATTCCACTGACTCAGTATGATGCTCATGGAGTTGAAGCAAGTGGGCTTTTGAAGATGGACTTTCTGGGACTGCGAAATTTGACCTTTGTCCAGAAGATGCAAGAATTGCTTGCTGAAACAGAAGGTGTTAAGATAGCTATCGACGAGATTGATTTGGAAGACAAAGAAACGCTGGCTCTTTTTGCATCTGGTAATACAAAAGGTATCTTTCAATTTGAGCAACCTGGTGCTATTCGTCTGCTTAAGCGTGTTCAGCCAGTCTGTTTTGAAGATGTCGTAGCGACTACTTCTCTAAATAGACCAGGTGCTAGTGACTATATCAATAATTTTGTGGCAAGAAAGCATGGGCAGGAAGAAGTGACTGTTCTAGATCCAGCTCTGGAGGATATTTTGGCTCCAACTTATGGCATTATGCTCTATCAGGAGCAGGTTATGCAGGTTGCTCAGCGATTTGCTGGATTTAGTCTCGGAAAGGCCGATATTTTGCGTCGGGCTATGGGGAAAAAGGATGCTTCTGCCATGCATGAGATGAGGGATTCCTTTATTCAGGGAGCATTAAAAGCAGGTCATACTGCGGAAAAGGCAGAGCAGGTCTTTGATGTCATGGAGAAGTTTGCAGGTTATGGTTTTAACAGGTCACACGCCTATGCTTACTCAGCCTTGGCCTTCCAGTTGGCCTATTTCAAAACGCATTATCCAGCCATCTTTTATCAGGTCATGTTAAATTCTGCCAACAGTGATTACTTAATGGATGCCCTAGAAGCAGGATTTGAAGTAGCCCCTCTGTCAATTAACACCATTCCCTATCACGATAAAATTGCCAACAAGTCTATCTATCTAGGTTTGAAATCGATTAAGGGAGTCAGCAAAGATTTGGCGCTTTGGATTATTGAAAATAGACCTTATTCTAACATTGAAGATTTTATAGCTAAATTACCTGAGAATTATCTGAAACTTCCTCTGCTAGAACCTTTGGTAAAAGTTGGCCTTTTCGATTCATTTGAAAAAAATCGTCAAAAAGTATTCAATAATTTATCTAATTTATTTGAATTTGTAAAAGAGTTAGGAAGTTTGTTTGGAGATACTATTTATAGTTGGCAGGAATCGGAAGATTGGACAGAACAAGAAAAATTCTATATGGAACAAGAGCTTTTAGGGGTAGGAGTCAGTAAACATCCCTTACAAGCTATTGCAAGTAAAGCTATTTATCCGATTACACCCATTGGAAATTTGTCAGAAAATAGTCACTCTATTATCTTGGTAGAAATTCAAAAAATTAAAACTATTCGCACCAAAAAGGGTGAAAATATGGCTTTCTTACAGGTCGATGATAGTAAGAAAAAACTGGATGTCACTCTCTTTTCAGACTTATATCGACAGGTTGGTCATGAGGTAAAAGAGGGGGCCTTCTACTATATCAAAGGAAAAGTTCAGTTACGTGATGGCCGTCTGCAAATGATTGCACAAGAAATAAGAGAAGCAGTGGCTGAACGATTTTGGATTCAAGTGAAAAATCATGAATCGGATCAAGAAATTTCGCGTATTTTAGAGCAATATAAAGGTCCAATCCCAGTCATCATCAGGTATGAAGAGGAACAGAAAACCATTGTATCTCCTCATCATTTTGTAGCTAAATCTGATGAATTAGAAGCTCAATTAGATGGAATGGTTATGAAAACGATTTATCGCTAAAATTACGGAAAATAGAAGAATTTTCCAATTAAATGTGGTATAATCAGTAAGAATGTTAAAAGAAAAAGGAGCATAAACCAAATGAAACGTATTGCTGTTTTGACTAGTGGTGGAGACGCCCCTGGTATGAATGCTGCCATCCGTGCAGTTGTTCGTCAAGCAATTTCAGAAGGAATGGAAGTATTTGGTATCTATGATGGATATGCTGGTATGGTTGCTGGTGAAATTCATCCCCTAGATGCAGCTTCAGTAGGAGACATCATTTCTCGTGGTGGTACTTTCCTTCACTCTGCTCGTTACCCAGAGTTCGCTCAACTTGAAGGGCAACTTAAAGGGATTGAGCAATTGAAAAAACACGGGATTGAAGGTGTAGTTGTTATCGGTGGAGACGGATCTTACCACGGTGCTATGCGTTTGACTGAACATGGCTTCCCAGCTATCGGTCTTCCAGGTACAATCGATAACGATATCGTTGGTACTGACTTTACAATCGGTTTTGACACAGCGGTTACGACTGCTATGGACGCTATCGATAAGATTCGTGATACATCATCAAGTCACCGTCGTACTTTTGTTATCGAAGTTATGGGACGTAACGCTGGTGATATCGCTCTTTGGGCTGGTATTGCAACTGGTGCTGATGAAATCATCATCCCTGAAGAAGGCTTCAAGATGGAAGATATCGTAGCAAGCATCAAAGCTGGCTATGAGTGTGGTAAAAAACATAATATCATCGTCTTGGCTGAAGGTGTGATGTCAGCTGCTGAATTTGGTCAAAAACTGAAAGAAGCTGGTGATACAAGCGACCTTCGTGTGACAGAACTTGGACATATCCAACGTGGTGGTTCTCCAACAGCTCGTGACCGTGTATTGGCGTCACGTATGGGTGCCCATGCCGTTAAACTTCTTAAAGAAGGTATCGGTGGCGTTGCGGTTGGTATCCGTAATGAGAAAATGGTTGAAAACCCAATTCTTGGTACTGCAGAAGAAGGGGCATTGTTTAGCTTGACTGCAGATGGTAAGATTGTGGTTAACAATCCACATAAAGCTGATCTTGAACTTTCTAGTTTGAATAAGAGCTTGTCATAATTTAAAAATTAGTTAATAAGACCAAAGAGGTCATATATATAAAGGAGTCACAAAAATCATGAACAAACGTGTAAAAATCGTTGCAACTTTAGGTCCTGCGGTAGAAATCCGTGGTGGTAAAAAATTCGGTGAAGACGGATACTGGGGTGAAAAACTTGATGTTGAAGCTTCAGCTAAAAACATTGCTAAATTGATTGAAGCTGGTGCTAACACATTCCGTTTCAACTTCTCACACGGTGACCACCAAGAACAAGGTGACCGTATGGCAACTGTTAAACTTGCTGAAAAACTTGCAGGTAAAAAAGTTGGTTTCCTTCTTGATACAAAAGGACCAGAAATCCGTACAGAATTGTTTGAAGGAGAAGCTAAAGAGTATTCATACAAAACAGGTGAAAAAATCCGTGTTGCAACTAAACAAGGAATCAAATCAACTCGTGAAGTGATTGCATTGAACGTTGCTGGTGCTCTTGATATCTATGATGATGTTGAAGTTGGTCGTCAAGTTTTGGTTGACGATGGTAAACTTGGTCTTCGTGTAGTTGCTAAAGATGATGCAACTCGTGAATTTGAAGTTGAAGTTGAAAACGATGGCGTAATCGCTAAACAAAAAGGTGTTAACATCCCTAACACTAAAATTCCTTTCCCAGCTCTTGCTGAACGTGATAACGATGATATCCGCTTTGGTCTTGAACAAGGTATCAACTTCATCGCGATTTCATTCGTACGTACTGCAAAAGACGTGAACGAAGTTCGTGCAATCTGTAAAGAAACTGGAAACGGACACGTTCAATTGTTCGCTAAAATCGAAAACCAACAAGGTATCGACAACTTGGATGAAATCATCGAAGCTGCTGATGGTATCATGATCGCTCGTGGTGACATGGGTATCGAAGTACCATTCGAAATGGTTCCAGTTTACCAAAAAATGATCATCAAGAAAGTCAATGCTGCAGGTAAAGTTGTTATCACTGCAACAAACATGCTTGAAACAATGACTGAAAAACCACGTGCAACTCGTTCAGAAGTATCAGACGTATTTAACGCTGTTATCGACGGAACTGACGCTACAATGCTTTCAGGTGAGTCTGCAAACGGTAAATACCCACTTGAGTCAGTAACTACAATGGCTACTATCGATAAGAACGCTCAAACTCTTCTTAACGAATACGGACGTTTGAACTCAGATTCATTTGAACGTAACTCTAAGACAGAAGTTATGGCTTCAGCTGTTAAAGATGCTACTAACTCAATGGACATCAAATTGGTTGTTACACTTACTAAGACTGGTCACACAGCACGTTTGATTTCTAAATACCGTCCAAATGCTGATATCTTGGCATTGACATTTGACGAATTGACAGAACGTGGATTGATGTTGAACTGGGGTGTTATCCCAATGTTGACAGATGCTCCATCTTCAACTGATGATATGTTCGAAATTGCTGAACGTAAAGCAGTTGAAGCAGGTCTTGTACAATCTGGTGACGATATCGTTATCGTAGCTGGTGTGCCAGTTGGAGAAGCTGTTCGTACAAACACGATGCGTATCCGCACAGTACGTTAATTTAATAACAAAAAGCCTATCATATCAAGATTTCTAGCTTGTGTGATGGGCTCTTTTTTTATCTAGGGGGCAAAAAGGGCAAAACTCTTTACTTGCGATTTAATGCGACGGTATCAAGTGCGTCAATCACTGCTTGTTTCATGATATTTGTAATGTGACTGTAGATTACAGTTGTTGTTTTAATGTTTTTATGGCTTACACAAGCTATGCTGTCTTGTAGAAGCGAATGTAAATCAGATATTAGGTTTAAATACAGAAAAAAACAACTCCCTGATGATTCAAGGAGTTGTCTATAGCTAAATTAATTTTTTGAAGCTGCTTGGAATTCAGGATTTTTCCATGCTTCGTCAATGATAGCTTGCAATTCTTTTGCAGATGCTTGCATTTTTTGAGTTTCTGCGTCGTTCAATGGGATGTTTACTGGACGAACGATACCGTGTGCACCAACGATAGCTGGTTGACCGATAAAGACGTTCTCAACACCATATTGACCTTCTTGGAATACAGAAAGTGGAAGTACTGCATTTTCATCATCAAGGATTGCTTTTGTGATACGAGCAAGGGCTACAGCGATACCGTAGTATGTTGCACCTTTTTTGTTAATGATTGAGTAAGCAGCGTCACGAACAGAAATGAAGAGTTCTACAAGGTCAGCTTCATTCAAGTCACGGTTTGCTTGCAACCATTGTTCCAATTTAACACCGGCAACGTTAGCGTGAGACCAAACAGCGAATTCTGAGTCACCGTGTTCACCCATGATGTAGGCATGGACTGAACGAGCGTCAACACCGATTGTTTCAGCAAGGGCTTGACGGAAACGAGCTGAGTCAAGAGAAGTACCAGAACCGATAACGCGTTCTTTAGGGAATCCAGAGAATTTCCAAGTTGAGTAAGTCAAAACGTCAACTGGGTTAGCAGCAACAAGGAAGATACCTTTGAAACCTGATTCAACAACTTGTGTTACGATTGATTTGTTGATAGCAAGGTTTTTACCTACAAGGTCAAGACGAGTTTCACCTGGTTTTTGAGGAGCACCAGCAGTGATAACAACAAGGTCAGCGTCCGCACAGTCTTCGTACTTAGCAGCGTAGATTTTCTTTGGTGAAGTAAATGCAAGCGCGTGGCTAAGGTCTTCAGCATCACCAACTGCTTTTTCAAACAATTGAGGAATTTCAATAATACCAAGTTCTTGTGCGATTCCTTGAGTAACAAGAGCAAAAGCGTAAGATGAACCTACAGCACCATCACCGACAAGGATAACTTTTTTGTGTTGTTTAGTTGAAGTCATTATTCTAAACATCTCCTTAATTTTATTCAGGGTTTTCCCCAGTTATTTCAATTCTATCACTTTTAAAATGCTTTGTCACGGATATGCATTAGAGTTCTTGATGTAAACGTTTTAGCTGTTTTAGATACCTGAAATATTGAAGATGTTATGGTATAATATTGTTAATTACTAATAGTGAAATGAGGCATTTATTAATGCAGGATAGAAATTTAGTGAATGTCAATCTGACAAAGGAGATGAAGACGAGCTTTATCGACTACGCCATGAGTGTTATCGTAGCGCGGGCTCTTCCTGATGTTCGAGATGGCTTGAAACCCGTTCACCGTCGGATTCTCTACGGAATGAATGAATTGGGTGTTACTCCAGACAAACCTCATAAAAAATCTGCTCGTATTACAGGGGATGTCATGGGTAAATATCACCCTCACGGAGATTCCTCTATCTATGAAGCCATGGTTCGTATGGCTCAATGGTGGAGCTACCGTTACATGCTTGTAGATGGGCATGGAAACTTTGGTTCCATGGATGGAGACGGTGCTGCGGCACAACGTTATACCGAGGCACGCATGAGCAAGATTGCTCTGGAAATGCTTCGTGATATCAATAAAAATACGGTTGATTTCGTTGATAACTATGATGCCAATGAACGTGAACCCTTGGTCTTGCCAGCGCGCTTTCCAAACCTTTTGGTTAATGGAGCAACTGGTATTGCTGTTGGGATGGCAACCAATATTCCACCTCACAATTTAGGTGAAACCATTGATGCAGTGAAGTTGGTCATGGACAATCCTGAAGTGACTACTAAGGACTTGATGGAAGTCTTGCCTGGTCCAGATTTTCCAACTGGTGCTCTTGTTATGGGAAAATCAGGTATTCATAAGGCTTATGAAACAGGTAAAGGTTCTATTGTCCTACGTTCTCGTACTGAAATCGAAGAAACTAAGACTGGCCGTGAGCGCATCGTAGTAACTGAATTTCCTTATATGGTCAATAAAACCAAGGTGCATGAGCATATTGTTCGTTTGGTTCAAGAAAAACGCATTGAGGGAATCACAGCAGTCCGTGATGAATCAAACCGTGAAGGTGTTCGATTTGTTATCGAAGTTAAGCGCGATGCCTCAGCCAATGTAATCCTCAATAACCTCTTCAAGATGACCCAGATGCAAACCAACTTTGGTTTCAATATGTTGGCTATCCAAAATGGTGTACCGAAGATTTTGTCTCTTCGTCAGATTTTGGATGCTTATATTG
>CAUTXU010000014.1:0-21270 GCA_963542415.1 uncultured Streptococcus sp. | reverse complement strand
GGTAAATGTAGAGGGTGACTTCATTATTATGAAAACCGAGAACCTTGATAGTGGATAGTTCACGGATTCTCTCAGCTACGTTGATATTGGTCAGATTGTAAAGGATAACAATAGCTAATAGAACCGATACGATAACTAAGATGGTCATGGTCTGATTGAGTGAGCTAGCGACAGAGTCAAAGAGCCGAATGGCTGAAGCATTCTGGACAACGCTGGACACCGCAGCTTGATTCATCAGCAAACCTGCCTGCCTTTCGATACTAGTCGCACTAGAATCCTTTAGCCTAACCAGATAAGTGTTGGCTTGGGGCAGCTGCCCGTAAATTTGCTCATAGCTAGTCTGACTCATATAAATAAAGTGCCCAACGTAGTTCTCAGTAATAGCGGCTACCTTTAGCTCCTTACCTTCAATTTCTAAAGTCTGTCCAACCTTAACACCTGCCAACTGGGCTAGTTTAGCTGTGATGACAACACCATCTTTTAAAGTCAGCTCCTGCTGATGATGTTGCAGATGGATAAAAGGAGTTAAATCTTCTTTCTCTGTCATCATAAGGGTGATATTCTGAAGACCAGCCTTGCCTTTGAAATCCTTGTCTAGCGTTTTAGAATAGATTTTCTGGTAGGCTTGAATATCTTGCACTTTCAACACTTCTTCTAGATTTGCCTGGTCCTGATTGGTCGCGCTAGGATTTTCAGAGACAATCATCTGATACTGTTGGATTTGTTGAAACTGTCTAGACGGAACTCCTGCTACAGAGGATTGGATTCCCAAACCTGCAAAGAGCAGAGCTACTGAACCTGCCACACCAAAAATCGTCATCAACATCCGTTGCTTATAACGGAAGATATTGCGGGCTGTTACCTTATGAGTAAAACTGAGACGGCGCCAGATAAAACCGATACGCTCCAGTAAGATTTTAGCTCCTTTAACAGGAGGTTTAGGCAGTAAAAGCTGGGCTGCTTCGTCATGAAGTTCCCTACGAGCCACCAGATAGGCTGGTAACACACTCGCTAACCAACTTAAACCAAGAGCTAATAAACTATAGGTCCAATAGAACTGAATCTGGGTTTCTCCCACCACCATGCCTTTTGTAATGACACTTGAAATCACACCGGCTAGTAAATAATGGCCAAGTATACTACCTAGAGCTGTTCCGACAGTCCCAGCTACTAGACCATAAAGGAGAAACTTGGCAATAATATCCTTGCTACGATAGCCCAAGGCCTTAAAAATCCCTGCATGAGTTCGCTCTTCATCCACAAAGCGAGTCATGGTTGTAAAGGTCACCATGGCTGCTACGGCATAAAGCACCACAGGAAAGATATTGCCCACTGCTCGAATACTGGCTGAAGCATTGCTATACATGAGGTAGCCCTGACCACCTGGCATGGTCTGACGATTATAGACCTGATACTTGGGCTCAGCCAAATCATCCAAGACTTGCTGATGTTTTTCTAATTTTTCCTTTTCTTGGGCTAGATTTTGTTCAGCTTGCTTTAGCTTGTCCTCTTCCTTACTCAATTCCTGCTTGGCTTGGGTAAGTTGAGCACTAGCTTGCTCTCTCTGAGCTTGAGGCAACAAGGCTAGTTGACTTTCCTGAGCCTGTATACGAGCTTGAGCAACTGCTAAACGACGCTTACCTTCCTGCAAATTAGCCTGAGCCTTGTCAAGAGTCTCTTGCCCCTTATCGAGAGACTCTTGTCCTTCTTTTTTCAAGACTTGCAGACGTGCCTTGCCATTATCTGATAAAGCTTGTTCAAGGTCTTCCTGATGTTGCTTGGATTTTTCTTCATAAGCTGATGAAAAAGCATTTAAACCTGCTAAATCTTGATATTTCAAACGAGCTATATTGTAGACTTTCTGATCAAACTGACTAGGTAAAATCACCCCATAGGCTGTCAGAGTCCCACTTCCACTTCCTGCGTAGCCCATATCTCTCTGAGAGAGGATTTCAGCTGAATCCACAAAACCAGTAATGGTATAGGTATGATCTTTTAAAGAGGAATGACTACCTTCTTTTTCTTTAAAGCTAATCTCCTGTCCCACGCTATATTGACTCTGCAGATGACTTGCCAAAGCAATTTCCTGATCTGACTGCGGAAGTCGCCCCTCTCTTAGCTGAAAGGTTGAAATTCGCTCTGGCTTGGAATACAGCCGAATGGCATTCTGCCCATTATCCATTGTCACATCTGTCAAGTAGCCAAACTCAACCTCTGCGCCCTTTATCTGTTCTAGTTCTTTTTGATCTGTTTGATCCAAACCATAGTTAGACATGACTGCCAAATCCAAGGTTTTAGCAGTTGTGAAATAAGCATTGGCAGTCTCTTCCATATTGGGACTAGTCACTTTGAGACCTACTAGGGCTAGAGAGCCCAACATCATCAAGGTCAAGATGGATAAAAAACGTCCCTTGGAGCCTGTGAAGGACTGAATTAAGTCCTTCCAATAAGTTTTTCGCTTGATCATGCTAGTACTCCAAACTGTCAATATCCTGAGGATGTCGGTTAATCACCACATCCTTGACACTGGCATCGTGCATATGAATCACGCGATCAGCAATGGGCGCCAAAGCTCCATTGTGAGTCACGATAATCACCGTCGCTCCCTTTTGACGAGACATATCTTGGAGAATTTTCAAGACTTGCTTGCCTGTCTGATAATCCAAGGCTCCAGTTGGTTCATCACAAAGGAGAATTTTAGGATTTTTAGCTACTGCGCGTGCAATGGAGACTCGCTGTTGCTCCCCTCCAGAAAGCTGGGCTGGGAAATTATTGAGACGATGAGCCAGACCTACATCTGTCAAGACCTGCTCAGGATCCAAGGCATCTGTAACGATTTCCGAAGCCAGTTCCACGTTTTCCTTAGCTGTCAGATTGGAGACTAGATTATAAAACTGAAAAACAAACCCCACATCATTACGGCGGTAATTGGTGCGCTGGTAGGAACTATAGTCTGCAATATTGACACCATCAATCCAGATTTCCCCCTCGTCATTGGTATCCATTCCCCCAAGAAGGTTAAGAACTGTTGACTTACCAGCACCTGACGCACCTAGAATGATAACCAATTCACCCTTTTCAATCTCAAAATTCACATCGCGATTGGCCACAATCTCCGTGTCCCCAACCTGATAACGCTTGTAACAGTGTTTCATCTCAATATAAGCCATATCATTTTCTCTTTCTTTCATATTTATACTCTTCGAAAATCTCTTCAAACCACATCAGCTTCACCTTGCCGTAGGTATGGTTACTGACTTCGTCAGTCTTATCCACAACCTCAAAACAGTGTTTTGAGCAGCCTACGCCTAGCTTCCTAGTTTGCTCTTTGATTTTCATTGAGTATTAATATCATTATATCGCTTTTTCAAATAGTTGAAAACTGGGAACAAAAACAAAAAGCCTAGAAATCAATTCTAGACTTACAATTTTTTATTTTCCAAGGTAGTATTCAGAAACTACGTTCAATTTTTCGTCGAATTCGAATACCAATGGTGGGAAGTTAGGGATTTCCACGTCCATGATTTCGTCATCTGACAAACCTTTGATGTGTTTTACAAGGGCACGGATTGAGTTACCGTGAGCTCCTACGAATACGTTTTTACCATCTTTAAGAGCTGGAGCGATTTTATCTTCCCAGAATGGAAGGGCACGTTCCAAAGTCACTTTCAAGTTTTCAGCATCTGGAATAACTGAATCGTCAAGTGAAGCGTAACGACGATCAGTGTGAGCTGAGTGCTCATCATCACGGTCCATGTTTGGAGGCAATACATCGTATGAACGACGCCAGATGTGAACTTGCTCATCACCAAATTGTTCAGCAGCTTCAGCTTTGTTTTTACCAGTCAAACCACCGTAGTGACGTTCGTTCAAGCGCCATGATTTTTCAACTGGAACCCAAAGTTGGTCAGATGCTTCAAGTGCCAGGTTAGTTGTTTTGATAGCACGTTTCAATACTGAAGTGTAAGCTTGGTCAAATTCGATACCAGCTTCTTTGATCAATTTACCAGCATCGATAGCTTGTTGAGTACCTTTTTCAGAAAGATCTACGTCAGCCCATCCAGTGAAAAGGTTAGCTTTGTTCCATTCAGACTCACCGTGGCGAGCAAAAACCAATTTTACCATTAGATGGATTCTCCTTTAAATTTTCCGAGGTTTTCCCTCGTTTATCTATTCTATTTTACACAATTTTTCACAAAAAAGCTAGTCAAAACCAAAAAGGAAAGGACTGTTTGGCAATCCTTTTCCTTCTTAGTATCATACAACAACCTTATTTCTCTTCAAATCCTTCTGCGACTGCGTCCGCAAAGTTTTCTTCTACGATGCTTGCACAGTGGTCACAGATAACTGCCTGGTAACTGCGTTCTGCTGTTGTTGGGTCGATACGACGGCAACGGTCACATACTTCACCTGCAGCGCGTTCAACTGTGAAGGCTACATCTTCGAAGCTAACGGCAGCTTCTGGAGCTGGTCCTTCTGCGATGGTCAAGTCTGACACGATCAAAAGTTGAGCTACATTGCTGTTTACTGCTTCGAGTAGAGTTTTCACCACTTCGTTTGGATAAACAGTCAAGTGTGCTTCGAGTGATTTACCGATAACTTTTGCATTACGCGCTTCTTCCAAGGCTTTTTGAGCTTGTCCACGGAAGTCCATAAAGGCTGCCCATGTATCCAAGATTTCTTCTTGATTAGCAAAAATTTCTGCTTCTGGTAATTCTGACAATTGAACGAAGTCTTCTGCTTCAAACTCAAGATATGACCAGATTTCTTCCGCAGTGTGAGGAAGGATTGGTGTCAAGAGTTTGGTGATTTTGACAAGAATGTCATAGAAAACAGTCTGCATTTGACGGCGTTCCAATGATTTGGCACCTTCGATGTAGACAACATCTTTGGCAAAATCAAGGTAGAAGGCTGACAAGTCAACGTTGATAAAGTTCACCAAGGCCTTGTAGATTGTCAAGAATTCAAAATTGGCATAAGCATCACGAATGGTCTTAACAAGCTGGTTAAAGCGAATCGTCATGTACTTATCAACTGAACGAAGTTCTTGGTAAGCTACTGCATCCTCAGCTGGGTTAAAGTCAGATGTATTGGCAATCAAGAAGCGGAGGGTGTTACGAATCTTACGGTAAGTTTCAGAGACTTGACTCAAGATATCCATAGAAATACGTACGTCATTGCTTGAGTCTACACTTGTTACCCAGAGACGCAAGATTTCAGCACCGAATTGTTTTTCAACATCGCTTGGAGCAATGGTATTTCCAAGAGATTTAGACATCTTCTCACCTTTACCGTCAAGGGCAAAACCTTGTGACAAGATTTGTTTGTAAGGCGCTACGCCATGGTTGGCAACAGATGTGATAAGTGAAGAGTTGAACCAACCACGGTATTGGTCAGAACCTTCAAGATAAAGGTCTGCTGGGTAAGTTAATTCTGGACGGTTTACTACAACCCCATTCCATGATGAACCTGAGTCAAACCATACGTCCATGATATCTGTTTCTTTCTTGAACTCACCATTTGGAGAACCTGGATGAGTAAATCCTTCTGGTAAGAGGTCCTTGGCATCACGTTCCCACCAAATACTTGAACCATGTTCCTCAAATAGTTGAGCCACGTGCTCAATCGTTTCAGCTGTCATAATCGCTGTACCGTCTTCAGCATAGAAGATTGGAAGTGGAACACCCCAAGCACGTTGACGAGAGATAACCCAGTCGCCACGGTCACGGATCATATTGTAAAGACGAACTTTACCCCATTCTGAGTGGAATTTTACTTTTTCAATTTCATCCAAGATTTCTTGGCGGAATTTAGAAACTGAAGCAAACCATTGTGGAACTGCACGCCAGATGATTGGTTTCTTTGTACGCCAGTCAAATGGATATGAGTGAGAGATTTCTTCTTGAGCAAGAAGGAGGCTACCAAGTTTTTCGATAACAGTTGGAACAACCTTGTCGTAGAACTGACCTTCAAACTCAGGACCAGCATTTTCCATCATAATCCCGCGTTCATCAACAGTGACTGCGACTTCAAGACCATTAGCAATACCGACATTGTAGTCATCCTCACCAAAACCAGGGGCTGTATGGACAATACCTGTACCAGAGTCAGTCGTAACATGGTCACCAAGGATGACCAACTCATCTACAGCTGTATCCCATGGGTGTTCTGTTACAATGTGGTTCAATTCTTGACCACGGTAAGTTGCCAACACTTGAACATCAGACCAACCAAATTTTTCAGACAAACTAGTCAACAATTCTGCAGCTACTACAAACTTACGAGCTTCACCAGCAGGTTGAACCAAAACGTAATCAATATCCGCTCCAACCGTCAAACCACGAGATGCTGTGATGGTAAATGGAGTAGTTGTCCAGACAACGATGTAAGTATCTGTATCTAGAACACCTTTGCCATCTTTCACCTTATTGGCATAGTAAAGGGAAGTTGAAATCAAATCATGGTATTCAATCTCTGCTTCAGCAAGGGCAGACTCTGATGACCAAGACCAGTAAACTGGCTTAGCACCACGGTAGATATAACCCTTGTTAGCCATTTCACCGAAGACACGGATTTGTGCTGCTTCATAATCAGGAGTCAAGGTCACATATGGATTTTCCCAGTCACCAGAAACACCCAAACGTTTAAAGTCTTCGCGTTGTTTATCTACTTGAGAAAGAGCGTATTCACGGCAAAGTTTCAAGTACTCAACCAAGTCCATTTCTTTACGTTTGACACCTTGTTTTGCCAAAACTTGCTCGATTGGCAGACCATGAGTATCCCAACCTGGGATAAATGGTGCGTAAAAACCTGACATTGATTTTGAACGAACAATGATATCTTTTGAAATCTTGTTCATAGCGTGTCCAACGTGGATATTTCCGTTCGCGTATGGAGGGCCATCATGCAAGGTGAAATGAGGTTTTCCTTGGTTCAATTCTTGACGACGTTGGTAAAGTTTTGCATCTTCCCATTCCTTTTGCCAAACTGGCTCTTTGGTAGGAAGGCCTGCACGCATTGGGAAAGCTGTTTTCCCAAGATTAAGGGTATCTTTGAGTTTCATGGTATCTCCTTTATAAATAATAACAAATTAAAAACCACGACTGCCAAAAAGGACGAAAATCGTGGTACCACCTTTATTCGGAAAAAGATTTAGTCTTTCTCCCTCTTATCCCGTAACGTGGGGAACGTCAAATCTTACTAGCTTCAGACTTGAGTTTTTGAGAGGATAATCTTATCAATAGGGATTACAGGACTCACACCATCTCCTGCTCGCTGGAAATATAAGGATAAGATATTGTTCTCAGATCATTTCTTATAAAATTGTAACAGATTCTTGCGGTGCCACAAATCCTGGTTCTGAGTTTACAGCTTCAGTAGCTGGTGTTGGGCCTGAGTAATGACTTGGGGCTACTTCTGGCTCTTCATACATCGGACCAACTGGATGAGCTGGACTTTCCTCAACAGCCTGAACTGGTGAAACAATCTGTTCTTGTGTAGCTCTTGCTTCAACTTCTGCAAGTTCCTTATTAGCCGCTTCGATACGCGCTTGCAACTCTGCCATTTCCTCAGGAGAAAACTGGCGAGTAATATCAATTGGTTCTTCCTCTGAATGTTGTTGTAAGACAGAGTCACCTAAAACTTCGCTAACCACTTCTTTAAAGGCCTCATCACTTGTTTGTAGATAAGTCGCTGTTGGGCGAAGAATGTCTTCCCAATCTGATGATTCAACAATTGCTAACTGGCTCTCAATTGTTGATTTGAGACGTTGGTGGAAGACACGGCTCTTGTTCTTCAATTCTTCTGTTTCAACAGCAACTTTCTTAGCATTGTCAGTTGCTTGACGAAGAATTTCATTTGCCTTGTACTTAGCTTCTTCCAATAAACGTTGTGCATCTTGCTCTGCTTGATGGATAATATTATTTGAACGTTCAGCTGCAGCTTGTTTTACTCGTTCAGCTGTATCTTGTGCAATCAATACAGACTGGCTCAATGAATCTTTCATCTCATCAAAGTAAGACAAACGCTCTTCCAAACTCTTAATATGTAAATCCTTATCATGATTAGAGCGAACCAAATCTTCATAATCACGGACTACAATATCTAAAAATTCATCTACTTCTTCTTGATCAAACCCTCTGAAGCGTGTGCTAAAGGTTTTATCTTTGATTTCTAACGATGTAATTGGCATATTTTTCCTCACTTACTTAATAACAATTGGACCGTTAATTTCTTTTTATCTTTTTTTGTTTGCCCATTATCTCTAACGAGTTTCAATCGACCGAATTTCCTTACACTAATCAAGTCACCAACTTGAACTGTATAATCTGATTTTTCAACTAAATGGTAATTAACTTGAACTGTCTGCTTTTCAATTAACTGATTTGCCTGATTTCTTGACAGTTTGAAGACCCCCGCTAGGAAAACATCTAATCTAGAACTAGCGATACAAATATCCAATTCTTGATAATCTTCTACTGTAGCAATTTTCTCAGTAAAATCCCGTTCTTCTAGACGAACAGGTAGACGGGCAATTTTCGTAATGCCGTCTTGGAAAAGGAGAGTAAACTGTCGATTAATGATAATCTGTGCTCTCTCTTCATTGACTAAGATATCACCAAACAGCCTCCTATCAATTCCCAGCTGATTTAAAACAGTCCCTAATATTTTTGCATGCGTTAAACGTTCAAACTTATTAGAATAAACTATTTCTTGCAAGGATAGTTCAAAATCAGAGAATTCAGGCTCAAAATAATCAGGATACAGGAGTACCCGTACATATTCAGTTTCAAGAAACTGCCGACTGCTCATGTAGGAGATGCCGTTCGTTGATGCTAGCACCTTTAAAATCTTTTCTTGATTGGGATTTACAAAAGGTGTTAAAAACGGAGAATAAGAATCTTCTACCTTTTTTATCCATTCTGCTCCCTTATCAATAAAAGACGAATCATTCTTAGAAAAGTGCTGATAGATCATCTTGTTCATAGAAACATCACTAAAAGTCGAATCAATTGGTTCCCTAAAAAATGCACTAATAAAACCGCAATCCAGACAGACAAGTCAAGCCCTGCAATCTGAAGGGGTAAACGTTGTAAAGGAGCTATTATCGGTTTCACTAAGCTAATAATCAAGCGACCTAGACGCGATTCATAAGCATTGGGGAACCAAGACATCAGAGCAAAAACGACTAAAATCAGTGAATATATATCCACTGCATTTTGAATAAAACGAATTAGAAAGAGCATTATTTCACTCTCGTACGTTTCATATCAAAACCAAATTCACCATTTTGTGATTCATCTGGAATTTTGATATCTTCAATATTGACGACAACATCAACTGGCGTCAGTAGGTACATAGTAGATGCTACCTTTTTCATGTTACCAGCTAAAACATGACGTGCCCCATCCAGATAGTCCAAACAACGACGAGCTTGAACTTCTGTCATATATTGGAAATCAATCAAAATACTTTCGTTACCAGCTAATAAATCAACAATATCTGTAGCATCTTCGTATTTACGTGGATAACGAACATCAATTGTCACCTTATCAGTAGAACGTTGACTTTGCATAGCCAACTCTTGTTGACGGGCATGAAGACGAGTAATGTTTTTTTCTTTAGATGGTGTGGTCGCAACTTGTTGAGGCAACTCTTTTACAGAAGGAACTGGAGCCACAATCGGTTCCTCAGCTTTAGGCTGATAAGTAGTAGCAACATCTTCTCCATCTTCTGTAAAATAATCTATAAATCTATCAAATCTATCTTTTAAAGACATATTTCTTTCCTATTTAAAAAATGCTGTACCAATTCTGACAAATGTTGAGCCAAATTCAATCGCTTCCTTGTAGTCACGACTCATACCCATACTCAAGTCCATCATTGGCATATTGGGAATTTGTTTTTCTCTAATTTCTAGTTGCAAATCCTGTGTAGCTTTAAAAATCTCTTTCAACTCATCACTACTAGCTTCAAAAGGAGCCATTGTCATCAAGCCTACATATTCAATTTTATCTAAGGTTGCCAACTCTGGCAAGAGTTCCAATAGTTCTTCCTTTGAAAAACCATGTTTGCTCTCTTCCCTTGAGATATTCACTTGTAAGAAACACTTAACAACTCGGTCACTTCTTTTTTGAATTTCCTCTGCTAGCTTTAATGAATCCAAAGCGTGGAAATAATCAACATACTGAATGACATCTTTGACCTTGCGTCTTTGCAAGGTTCCAATCAAATGCCAGGTAATATTTCTGTCTTTTAAAGCTTCATATTTCTCAAGAAATTTATCCACACGATTTTCACCAATATGATGCACACCTAGCGGAAGCAAAGCCTCCGCTGTCGGTACGTCTACATATTTTGTAACAGCAACAACTGAAACAGAATTATCTTCTCTTCCTGCCTGCTGACTTGCATCCTTTATTTGTTGAAAAACACGTTCTGTATTTTCTTTCAAATTCATTTACTTAACGATTTTTGAAAAATGGAGGAGTTTCTAATTCATCCTCTTCTAAAGATGGTGCTTCGAAACGTTCAACTGGTGATACAACTGAATCAGTTGGACGAACAATCGTCTCACGACGCAAATCCCAATCACCAAATGCTGATGTTTTAGAAGTTTCTGTACGGCGAGGTGCTGGACTTGGAATTTCTGCAGTTTCAGCCATGTCATAGTGACGGTCATAGTTACGTGTATGACTTGGACTCACTTGTTCATGACGAACAACTTGTTTTGGTGCATGTCCAACAACTTTTTCAACACGATCTTGACGAACACCTGTTGCAACAACTGTTACGCGAATTTCATCACGCATGCTTTCATCAATAGATGTTCCCAACCAGATGTTCACTCCTTGACCAGCTGCTTGGTTAACGATTTCTGATGCTTCTTCTGCTTCAATCAAAGTTAAGTCAAGTCCACCAGTAACGTTGACGATAACATCTTCAGCACCGTCAATAGTTGTTTCAAGAAGTGGTGAGTAGATTGCCTTACGAGCTGCTTCTACCACACGTTCTTCACCACTACCGATACCGATACCCATTAGAGCGTTCCCTTTATTTGCCATAACTGTTTTCACATCGGCAAAGTCAAGGTTAATCAAACCAGGATTTGTAATCAAGTCAGTAATTCCTTGAACACCTTGGCGAAGTACGTTATCAGCTTCGCTGAGTGCTTCAAGAAGTGGAGTTTTCTTATCAACAATTTCAAGCAAGTTGTTGTTTGAAATAATCAATAGAGTATCTACATGTTCGCGAAGCTGATTGATTCCTTCCACAGCGTATTGACCACGTTTGCTTCCTTCAAAACCGAAAGGACGTGTCACAACACCAACTGTAAGAGCACCTAAATCTTTAGCAATGCGGGCAATAACAGGAGCTGCACCAGTACCTGAGCCACCTCCCATACCTGCAGTAATGAAGACCATATCTGCTCCAGTAATAGCTTGAGTCAAGGCTTCTTCGCTTTCTTCAGCAGCTTTTCGACCAACTTCAGGTTGACCTCCAGCACCCAAACCACGAGTCAATTTAGGACCCAACTGAATTACAGTCTCAGCTTTTGTACTACTCAAAGCTTGTACATCTGTGTTTGCTGCGATAAATTCTACGCCCGTAACACCTTCGTCAACCATGCGGTTAATAGCGTTACCGCCACCTCCACCAACACCGATTACTTTAATAACTGCACCTTGAGCAGCCGCTGTATCAAATGAAAATGTCATAGTTTATTTTTCCTCTTTTATTCATCAAACATACTTCCGATTAAACCACGGAAGCGATCTGCGATTTTTGGTTTATTTTGAGAAGATACTTTATCTTCTTTCGGAGCAACTACGTTCGTAGAAGCTGATGGTTCAACCTCTGTATTTGAAACTGGTTGAATAGGGGTAGGTTGTGACACCTGCGTAACACGTTGAATCATCCCACCAAAATTGATTGGTTGGTGACGCAAGGTATCTTCACCCTTGACTGCTCGTTGTGCTAACAAATGCACCTCAGTCAATTGGCCAGCAAATTCAGACAAGCTAATCACATGAGCAAAAGCAGGGTTACGGATTCCAACTTGATTTGGAACGTAAAGTTTGACACCAACACCAAAGACTTCCTGTGCAAGTTCTACAATACCTGGTAAAATAGCATTTCCACCAATCAGAACAATCCCACCTGGAAGATCCAACAAATGTCTTCTTTCCAACTCTTGTTTAATCTGTTCAAAAATGTGTTTAATGCGAGCTGAAATAATCTCTGCCAAGTAGCTTTCTGTAACTTCTACAGGCTCTACTTCACCAATCACTTCAACTTGGAAGGTTTCATTGCTTGCAAGTGAAGGGTAGGCTTCACCATAGTTCAATTTCAATCCTTCAGCTAATTTCTGTGAAGTCTTCAAGACTTTAGAGATATCTTTTGTGACATAATCTCCACCTTCTTGAAGAATATTTGTAAACTGGAGTTCTTGGTTACGGATTGTAGCAACAGTTGTTTGACCTGCTCCCATATCAATCACAGTAGCTCCAAATTCACGCTCGCCTTCGTTCAAGACTGAACGAACCAAAGCCAATGGTGAAATAATAATATTTTCAACTTGAACACCTGAGCGCTCAACTGTCTTGCGTAAATTGTGAAGAATAGTACGTGGACCTGTGTAAAGCAAACCACGCATTTCAAGACGAACCCCCATCATGCCACGCGGGTCACGAATACCTTGGAAACCATCTACGATAAATTCTTCTGGAATAAAAGTAATGACTTCACGATCTGGTGTCATACTCTTTGTCAAGGCTGATTTGACAACATTTTCGACATCTTGATCTGTAATTTCTTTTGTATCAGATGTAACTGGAATCATTCCTTGAGTTGGTTCTACTTGCAAAAGATTTCCAGGTAAACCAACATTCACTAATTTGATTGAAATGCCTGCTTTTTCCTCTGCCTGGGAAATAGCCGACTTGATAGCACTTGCTGCTGCTTCAATATCAACGATAATCCCATCTTTTACACCTTTACTCTTGGCATTACTTACACCAATTACGTTTAGTTCACCATTTCTAAGCTCAGCAACCAATACCTTAATCGAATTGGTTCCAATATCTAAGCCTGTAAAAAAACCATCTCTAGCCATTACATCGCATCCTCTCTATCTTCCAAGTTTCTAACTTCTATTCAATATAGCTAAAATAGGGCATAGCTATTCACAGAATATTATAACACAAAAAATCCAATCGTGCTTAGTTTTTTCCTAAATTTACTTGCTATTTTTTCACTTTTGCTCATCAGCTTTTTATTTTCCAAACAAATTATAAAAAATCAGATTTATGAAAAAAGAAAGCTCATTTCTAAGCTAATGTCATTAAGTTAGTGGTCTAACTACTTGAATAGGAGGCGTGATTGAGGTTATCAAAGTGATTCTCTATCCTATCTTCTATTTTTTGCATGACAAATAAAGGTTTTTTCACCCTATTTTTTGAGATTTATGTTACTCTATAGATGAAATCAACTACCGATTGAGCCTTTATCTTTCTTGGATATTTTCGATTCGGTCGAATAATAGATAACTGTTTCTTGAGGTAGTTTTTCAACTGGAGGGAAGAAAGGGAACCGTTAAAAAACAAACGGCAGGCATAAGCCGCATCTGAGAAGCACACTTTATATCTTTGTTTTTTACGACTACTATCGATGGCAACTTGCAAGGTTACCCAACGACAAAAGTTAAAATTTGTAAAGCGAGCAAAGATTTCTTGGAGAATCCCTTCCTTCT
Source organism: uncultured Streptococcus sp. (assembly GCA_963542415.1). Classification (GTDB taxonomy): domain Bacteria; phylum Bacillota; class Bacilli; order Lactobacillales; family Streptococcaceae; genus Streptococcus. Next base: position 7,520 of record CAUTXU010000014.1, on the reverse strand, counting down.
TTTTGGCATGAAAATTGACCAAGCCAACACTGTATTTCAGGTCACGAAAACTAGTCTCTATGCCCCATCTGCTGGCGTAGAGATTTTTTAATTCTTGGACTGAATAGTCTGTATTTGTCACTAAAGTTTCGTATTTTCCTTCTTCCACTTCTAAACGCACCATACGAAAAGGAAGCTCATAGAGTGCTACAGGATCCTGTTTTTGACTTGTTTCTGGAAGAAAATCAAAAGTAGAATTGTGTGGAATAAAATGATAGTCATTGGGACAATTGAGATAAAGTTTTTTGAGCTGATTGGTTTGCTTTCGTGATAATGTTAGAGAAAATGTTTGATCAAAACACTCCGTATTTGGCAAGTTGAAGGAGGAACGCATGGATTGTTTTCCATCTCGAATACGGATGATATAAAGCCATCCTTTTTCTTGAAAATGAGCCATAAGATTGTAACTTTCATAGCCTCTATCCATGATAACAAGAGCTTTCTCGAAAGGGAGAAGCCTCCATCATCTGAATCAGAGCTAAGCGCTCATGTTGCCTATGTTTGTCTTGAATAGAAACATCTCTATACACTCCAGTCGTCAAGTCGTATAGGGCATTTATGTGTATGAGATTATAGGATTTAACATCCGTTTGGGTTTGGATAGAGGTTTCTGTATCCATGGGATTTCGAGGAATACAGATATCACTCCCATCTGCAGCGAATATTGGAAGATTGGTGTTAAGTGGAATAGGTGCTGTAAATTCTTTAAATAGGGTATAGAAAGTCTCAGGTTTTATTTGATAGCGTCTTTGAACAAAGGCTGAATTTGAAACTGTCAGTCTGGCATCTAGTAATTCTTTTGACAGTGATTTCCCGCCCATTCCCAGAATTGTACGAATCATGGTTTCTAGTGATAACCTTCTTTTACGAGTAAAGGCCTGTTCATCTTGTTTGACGAACTCAACTTTGTGACCAAGTATACTCTGAATACTCTTATTCAAGTGGGCTTTAATCTGTTTTATCATGGGAAATATCTCCTTAACTATAGTTTATCACATAAAAAAGAAACCCAAATACAGAATTATATTTGAATTTCTTAACTTAATGACATTGATTTCTAAGCTTTCTTTGCAATCATTTTTTCTGCTTCTTGCTCTAAAAATAGTTCCAAGATTTTCTTGGTCAAGGTAATCGCGGCAGACAAGGCTACTGACACGATCAAATAATTAGCTACTAAGCCATGATCCCCAACCAATGGTGGTTTTGTCAAGAATCCATAATCTCCACCTGTTACTAAATTGACCACAAAAATTAAGGCATTTAGGGCAAAGGTCATGAGAAAAATTCCCTTCACATCCAACAATCGTGCATCATACTGTCTCAATAGATAAACCAATGAGTTTCCCAAGAGAGCTAAGTGCCCAAAGATAAAAGATAAAATCGCAATATGTGGGAATGGATAGGCATCTGGCACTGGGTAAACAAAGGCTGCTAATGTCCCAAATGTCCCCAACAATGCAAAATACTGCCGATATTTGGACTTGCCAGGAAGCAAAAGTACCACAAACATGGCCATACGGCAATGGTAAAAGGGTAGGCTTTCTGATAGTGGCATATGATTGACCCCATACCAACCATAAAGTAGGATCAACTGAACAGCTTGCAAGATTTGGAAAAATCGTTGGTAAACCTTCTTTTCACGATAGCGATAGGCTGTATAAAAAGTTAAGGCTAAGAGAGTAAATAGGCTAACATACCAAAAAAGATCAAACTTAGGTGGCTCTGTTGCCTGAGTCGTAAAGAAAATGTCCCATAAATTCATCTAGTCTTCCTCATAATTCAAAATATTCTCGCATATTATTATACCATGCTATTTGTCAAAAATGAATTTAGAAATACGATAATCATCTTCTTAATCAAGATATTGCTCCCTCTGACCTTGATAAACCTGCCAAAGAATCTCTATTTGCTCCTTGGTAATGCGTTTCTCAGATAAGTTCGGCAGTTGGTCAATAGCAAAAAATTGAAGGTCAGCAATTTCTTGATTTTCTTGGAATTGCCCAGCGAGAAGCTTACATTCAAAAACAAACTTTGCATACTGTTTGCTCTGTAGTTGGAAACGATTGGTATCAAAAACAGCTAGCAGTCTTTCAACTTTAGCTTCAAAGCCAGTTTCTTCTTCAATTTCCTTGAGAATATTTTCGATTGGAGAATAGCCAACCTCACCAAAGCCACCTGGCAAAGCCCAACTATCCTCTCCCTGTCCCCTAACTAGACATACTTTTTCATCCTCAACAATCCAAGCACGAACATCCATTAAAGGAGTCGCATAAGCGAAAGTTGGTTTCAAGACTTCTGTCACTTCTTCTGAATCTATATCTAATCCCTGATTCAGCATTTCAGATAAAAGGACCCGCAAGTCCTCATAACGCTCACGGTCAAAAGGATCCTTTGTAAAGGTTAAGCCAGTATCTGTAATGGCAATCATTCTTTGCAAATACTTGACAAAATCACTTGTCTTCATGTTCTAAACTTTCTACCAACTTGGCTAAATTCATAGAGTTGGATCCTTTTAGTAGGATTTGGTCATGGACTCCAAGGCTTTCCTTGACCTGCTTAGTCATAGCCTCAAATTGGTCCTCGTCGGCTGTTTTTTTGAAGTAGTAAACGTGGCCGATTGGGAACATTTGACTGGCGAGTTGAGCCAATTCTGCGATATCTTCTCCATAAAAAATAACGGTATCCAGCACATCTGGCGAAAGGCTCAAGATCATCTGATTATGAAGCTGAACAGACTGGTCACCGAGTTCCTTCATGTCCGCTAAAACCGCAATTTTCTTGCCACCTTCATTGGCTGGAATGGCAGAGAAAGTCTCTAAAATCAACTTCATAGCAGTTGGATTGGCATTGTATACGTCAGACAGAATATCTGCTCCATTGGCTGCTTTCTTCCACTCAGTACGATTACGCGTCAATTCAAGATGTTGGAAGGCCAAACGAATTTGCTCCTCTGAAACTCCTTCTTGTAGGGCAACATAGGATGCAATCATAGCATTGGTGGCATTGTACTTACCTGTCACTGGCAAGTCAAGGGCTTGTCCCAAAAAATTAGCCTTAAAGGTCAGACTATCCTTACTCTCAACCAAGTCTGTAATTTCCAGCTCTGCTCCTTGCCCAAAACGGACCACCTTTTTATCCGTTGGCAAGTAGGCCTCTACAATGGAGTCGGCTGGTGCCAAGAGCAAGGAATTCGAAGACATCCCGTCTGCAATTTGCATTTTTCCTTTAGCAATCTCTGAACGGTCTTTGAAAAAGGCCAAATGAGCCTCTCCAACCAGGGTCACAATGGCTGTTTTTGGATGAGCCAACTCAGACAAGAGATGAATATCTCCCAAGTGGTCCTGCCCCATCTCCAAGACTAACTTTTCTGTTCCTTCAGGCATATGGAGAACTGTGTAGGGAAGACCAATCTCATTATTGTAGTTTCCTTGTGTTTTGTAGGTCTTGTAGGTTGTCGATAGCAAGTGCGCCAACATATCCTTAGTCGTTGTCTTGCCATTTGAACCTGTAACTGCAAAGACATCAACAGCCGTTTTCTCAAGATAGTAGGCAGCTAGGGTTTGAAAGGCAGTCAAGACATCATCTACTAAAATATAAGGATGATTTGCGACCTTTTTCTCAGATAGAGTTACTGCTGCACCATTTTCAAAGGCTGTTTCGATAAAGTCATGCCCATCACGCGCACCTTTAAGTGGAACAAACAAGTCCCCTGTAGTAATCAAACGACTATCAAACTCAGCTTTTTCTAACTGAGTGTCCTCAAATATGCTGACATCATTTTTAGCTCCAACAGCTTGAGCAACTTCGTAAATTGTAAGTTTCATTTCTACTCCTTTAAAAAGGGGCGAAGTCCGAGAACTCCGATCACCTTGCAGTGATGGTTCTGGCTTCTACCCTCTCTTTCATTTTTATAGCAAATGCGCTTCGCGCTTGTCAAAACTTTCCTTGGCAAGGTCAACCAAACGCTCGATTAGTTCTGGGTAGCTGATTCCCATATTGTCCCAAAGTAGTGGATACATAGACCACTGGGTGAAACCTGGCATGGTATTGAGCTCATTTAGGAAAATCTCTCCCTTATCTGTATAGAAGAAATCGCAACGAGATAGACCGAGGCCACCAATCGCACGAAAGGCTGTTTCTGCATTTTGACGCATGACAGCTACCACATCATCACTAATCTTTGCTGGGATGTCCATAGTAATCTTATTATCAATATACTTGGCGTCATAGTCGTAGAAGTCAACATCCTTGACAACTTCTCCTGGCAACGTGCTCTTGACATCGTAGTTCCCCAAGAGACCAACCTCGATTTCACGGGCATTCACTCCTTGCTCAACCAAGACACGGCTGTCATATTGGAAGGCAAGTTTCAAAGCTTGACGGAGTTCCTCTTGATTTTCAGACTTAGAAATACCGACACTTGAACCCATGTTTGATGGTTTTGTGAAAACTGGATAAGTCAATTTTTCTTCAACTTCGGCAATTTTAGCAGTCACATCATCACCTTCGACAATGGCCACATAAGGAACTTGGGCAATCCCGACAGATTCTAAGACACGCTTGGTCGTGATTTTATCCATGGCAAGACTTGATGACAATATGTTACAACCAACATAAGGCATTTTCAAAACTTCGAGGAAGCCTTGAACAGAGCCATCTTCTCCCATCGGACCATGGAGGACTGGGAAGACCACTGCACCATCTTCGTAGATGGCACTTGGTGCAACTTTCTTATCCCAATCAATGGTTTCATTGGTCATAAGACGATCCTCTTGACCTGGAGTCTGGTTAAATTCTTGCGTTTTAATAAAGTCACCTGACTGGCTGATGAAGAAAGTCTTGACTGTGAAACGGTCGTAGTTGACCGCACGCATGACACTTTCAGCTGAAAGAACAGAGACTTCACGCTCTGCACTACGTCCACCGTATAAAAGAATAATCGTTTGTTTCATATTATTTGTTCCAATTCTAATAGAATACTCGTTCTTTAGTATATCATATTTGCTTCTTTTTTGAAACTTGAACCTGATACTGGTCTTCAATAAATCTAAAAAAAGACCGATAAAACAACTGTCGGTCTCCGTGATTTTTGTATAAATGAATTGAGTGTGTTAATTTGTCTAGACTTACAACTCTGTTCGATTTTCAATGGCTCGTAAGAGTGTAACTTCATCCGCATACTCAATGTCCGCTCCGACAGCGAGACCTCGTGCTAGACGCGTAACCTTGATACCAGCTGGCTTGAGCAAACGAGAAAGATACATGGATGTCGCTTCCCCATCTGCTGTAGCATTTGTTGCTACGATTACCTCTGAAACTTCACTATCCATAAGACGAGTCATAAGGCTCTTGAGATTGATATCATCTGGACTGATACCATTCATGGGAGAAATGAGACCATGTAAGACATGATAGAGTCCATGATATTCTTGGATATTCTCCATGGCTGCCACATCGCGACTATCTTCGAGAACTAAAATCGTTGTCTGGTCACGAGTCGGATCGGTACAGATAGAGCAAGGATCGTCATCAGTCAGGCGACCGCAGATGGAACAGTAGGTCAGCTCTCTCTTAGCAGAAAGGAGATTTTTAGCAAATTCATTGACATCGTCATCAGACATTCCAATAGTATAGAAGGCCAGACGTGTAGCCGTCTTAATCCCGATACCCGGTAACTTAGAATAACTGTCAATTAGCTTAGCAATAGGTGTTGGATAAAGCATATGTTCCTTTCTAATTCATTGGATGGTGTTGGTTATAGAGGTTGATAATATCGCGCGCAATGGAAGGTCCGACACCATTTGTAAGGTTGGTGTTATGAGGGAAGACAACAGCAACAGCTATTTGAGGATTATCTGATGGTGCATAGGCTACAGCATTAGTATTGTTGGCTTTTTGACCTCCCGCAACATAACTTTCGGCAGTACCTGTTTTTCCACTAATAGATACCGCTGCGCCATTTGAAAAGGCACGACCGGTTGTCAAAGCACTACCACCATGTGAAACTTGATAAAATCCTTGTTGGAGGATGGAAACATCAGACTCAGAAATATTAATTTTATTCATTTCCTTGGTATCAATAGATTTGATTAAGTCCCCTAAGCCACCTTGTTCATTATTCCCATAAATCCCCTCGACAATGTGAGGTGCAATCCGAACACCGCTGTTGGCAATAGTTCCAACGTACTGGGCCAATTGCATTGGGGTGTAGTTATCAAACTGACCAAATGCATTGGTAATGTAATTAGCGAAATTATACTCTTTTGGAATAAAACCAGTTGACTCATATGGAAGGTCAATGCCTGTTGAGGCTCCAAGACCATATTCCGCAAATGTCGAACGAAGTTTCCCCATAGCGGATTCTAAATTGTTAGTTAAAACAAACATATTTGGTTGATAGGTCTGGCCCATGATTCCAAGAGCGGTTTGAACCACGTAAGCATTAGATGAATACTCCAAGGCTTCCACAGCTGTAATAGGAAAAGATCCATATGCCAATTTATACCAAGAATAAATTGGAGCTGAACCTTGGAAAACAATAGGCTGATCTGTTAAGGTTTGGTTTCCTGATAAAACACCATTTTCCCAACCTGAGCTGATGGTAGCGGCCTTAACAACCGAACCGGGTACAAAGACATTGGTCACAGTTCCCAAGGAATCCTGTGTTAACTCTCCCGTGTTCAGGTCATGTTTGATCCCTGACATGGATAACACAGCACCTGTTTTTGGATTTAGAGCAACTGCATACACACCCTCAGAATACTTGGCTCCACCATTTCCTAGCTCGGAATTGAAATAACTTTTCAGCAAAGCATCCACACTATCTTGGAAGGCCAAATCAATGGTCAGCTTGATATTGTTTCCCTTACTACCTTCCTCAATTGTATCCACGCTTTCCATATTGCCATATTTATCCAGATGGATTTCTTTTACCGAGCGTTTTCCTTGTAAGGTCTCTTCATATTGCTTTTCCAAATACGAGGTTCCAACACGGTCATTTAGAGAATAGCCTTTTTTAAGATAGGCTTCTGCTTCTTCCGCTGGGAGACCAGCTTTTTCACTGGATACACTCCCTACTATAGAAGAAAGGGAAGTTTCCAAAATCTTTCGATCCCAAGAAGTAGAAATACTAATGCCAGGCATCTCCTTTGAAATAGAGGCAATAACAGCCACCTGAGAATCATTTAGAGGATCTGTCGCAATGGTTCCTGTCGCAAAATTTTCAACTGCATTGAGTTGGCTAAAGAGGTAAATTTCTTTCTTTTCGTCATCAGAGTAGGCCAATTGACTTGGATCGATACTTTCAACAGTATTATTGTAAAGCTCGGATTCAGATAATTGATTGCCATCAGAATCAAGGCGCTTCTCACGTGGTAAACTTTCCACTGCTTTCTTATAGACATCTTGATCTGCTAGATAATAGTCCGCCAACTGTCGGTCAGTCAATGTTGGAGAAGAAACTCCCACATAGGCTAGCAACT
>CAUTXU010000013.1:0-21403 GCA_963542415.1 uncultured Streptococcus sp. | reverse complement strand
GTGCTTGCCACCTAAAACAGTACCAAGGTAAAGCATTAAAGTAGGGTAAAATCGGAGAATATGAACCCCTACAAACCCTTGATACTGCTATAGGTAGCAAGCAAATTATACTAGCGAATATTTAGCTAGATCCGCTTATCAATCTCCAGTGGTAAAGCACCACATGAGAAATTTGTAAATGTAGAGTAGTATTGCGATTAGTTTGCTCCTTTCTATTCTTTCGTATCTAGAAATTCATCCAGTGTAACGCCCAAGTAACTAGATACTTTTTTTAACGTATCAATACTTGGATTCTTTGCACGTTCATAGTACAAAGCCGTTAAAGTGCTTTTTGAAATTCCTGTAGCCTCTGCAACATCAGCGGTTTTCTTACGTTGCTTGGCTAATAACAATCTCATGTTATTTTTCATAGTACTAAACCTCCTTTATTGGAAAATATCAGTTGAATAATTTGAAAAGTGTCGAATTATAACGCAAGATATCTGCGTTGCATTTTGAATTATACCGCTTATTTTTTGCGTTGTCAATCATTTTTTTAAAAAATATGCGATTTTTTTGCGTTTAGATTTTGAAAACGTGATATAATACTCTTTGAAAGGTGTTGATATAAATGAATAGATTAAAGGAATTGAGAAAACGAGATAAAATTACGCAAGTAGCTTTTGCTAAAGATAATGGTATACCTCTAAGAACATTGCAAAGTTGGGAAAACGGAGAAAGCCAGATAAAACCCGAAAAAGCCCAGCAACTAGCGGATATATTCGGAGTCAGTGTTGGATATCTTTTAGGGTTCAATATTGATGATGTTACGGAAGATGAAATCAATTTCCATAACAATGTTATGGAGAGGATGAACAAAGAAGCATTTGTTAGATTTTTAGACTTTATTACACTAAGTGATATCGTTTTATCTGATAAACAAATAGAAATGATTTTTTATCAATTACAAGATTTATCTGAACTGAATTCCGATTACAGGTACATAGAAACAGATGTAGAAAAGCTTAAATCTATGTACTCTGTAAAGTTAAATTATATGCCAACTGAAGGATTAATTAAAATATCTAATATACTTTACAAGGAAGATGCAATAGAAGAACAATTCGAACAATACAAAAAAATCATTGACTAATTTTTATCAATTACTAACATAATAAAAGGAGTAACTAACATGGGATTTTTTGACACTGTAAAACAAGAGGGTAGTTTTTCTACCGCATCTGGAGTAAATGGACTACACTACGTTGTCCTTCAGGTAACATTGAAAGAAAAGTTTTTCGGCACTGGATCAGGAAACCTTACAGAATTAGAAGATGTTATCAATAAACAAGCTTCAAAAGGTTATCGCCTGCATACCATCACAACCGCCAATGGTGGAAGTAAAGGTTTAGGCGGTGGCGACCGTATTCAAGCCACAATGGTTTTTGAGAAAATTCTATAAAAATTCCCCATCTTTTATTAGAAAACATCAGCATATAGGAGGCTACTTATGAAAAAATTACTAAGCACGTCAGCTATTTTACTTTCTGCTACCGTTCTAGTAGCTTGCTCTAACAATCAATCAGCTACCAAAGATAGCTCGGAGCAACCAAAAACGGAGCAAAAAAATACTACTTCAACAAACACAAAAGCCAAAGTAGATAACAGTAAATACGACAATCTAATTTCTGAAATCAAGTCAAAATTAGATCCTGAATCAACTGGCGCAATAAGCGTAAAAATTCAAAATAACGTAATCGATTCAGATTCATCCGAACCGCATGATACAATCATGATTTTGCTAACTGGAACGGCTAAAGATAGCGCAAAAGAGACTATGGACGCAATCAATTCAAATTCTGCTACAACTAATCAGCAAAATGCAATTACCGTATTTCGGATGTCTATATCTGAGTTTGCTAAAAAATTACCAGACGACAATACTACTCTTTCCCTTGGATATGAAAAATCCGCTGATCAATACGACTTAATCGCAAAATCTTCAAAACAAAAAGATTTTATCCCTATTGGAGAACTCATCGTAAATTAAAAAAATCCCTATATTCGCCAATAGCAACCATCGTTTCATGGTCTATTGTGCAAAAACAGGGAAAATTGAAGAATAGAAAGCCGATTTTACAGACTAAAGTGCAAAAAACGACAAATTTGACAAATAGAGATGACTAATATCTTCTAAACAATCGGCGAAATCGTGGGCATATATAGAGAGAATTAAAATGAACAAAGAAAATCCATATTTTGAACAAACCAAACAAAACTACATAGAAGTTGAAAAACTCTATAAACTTGGTAAAGCAAAGCATACATCTTCTAAATACAGATTTCTTGCACCAGCAGTTAAAAGACAATCTGAACAATTCTTATTTGAAGCCAAGACTCAAAAAAGAAAATATTGGAAATTCAGTCGTGGTTCTCTGGTATTCGTAGAGTTCGGTGTAAATATAGGCGGAGAATTATCGAATAATCATTGGGCTATTGTCTTAGACAAAGTAGATAGTCCCTATAAAAAAACACTTACAGTAATTCCTCTAACATCTAAAAATCAAATAGATACTGTACTCATAGACGAAGTCATTGCAGAATATCCTTCTATTTTGCTTGATGAATATATTGAAAAATTACACAAAGAATTATTTGCCTACCTAAAATATTTAGATTCCAATAATGCAATTACTGAAGGTGCCTTATCGGATGTCTACCAAGCTTATACAGAACAATTTTCAAACGAAATAATTCAACCTAAGATAATAGACGATGATAACCTTAAACGGACACAATCAGAAATAAATGACGTTATTGAATTAACTCAATACTACAAAAAATACATTAAGCGTTCTTATGCCAAGTGTAATAACCTTCAAACAATCAGCAAAGATAGAATTTTAAAGAAAAATAGATTAGATCCAATCGGAAAAATGAAAGTATCTGATAACACATTGGACAAAATTAACGAAAAGTTAAAAGAATTATACCTTTTCTAATCTCTTGACATTTTTTAATAATTATATTACAATACAGCTATTAGGAGTTTAGCTCCATAAAGTTTACATTTGGATTTTAGATCCATAACGTGATAGTAGCCGTATTTGATACGGCTACTTTTCTTTTTATATTCTAGTAAACATAACTTAAAATAAAAAACTCCCCCATATTCACCAATAGCAACCCTATTTCTACGGTCTATTGTGCAAAAATGGAGGAAATTGAAGAATAGAAAACCAATTTTACAGACTAAAGTGCAAAAAACGGCAAAATTGACAAATAGAAAGGAGAATCATGGACTACGAAACAACACGGAAGGGACAGTTTTAGGACGAAAAAAGGCGAACTTATTCGCTAATTTGTTTACATATAGCTCCAAATGGATTATAATTTATTTAATCTTAATGAATGGTTGCAGTAGCGACCTACCAAAAGGGAGCTTTTAACGAAGCTCCTTTTGTGCATTATTTTGAGGTTTAATCAATGAAACCATTTCTAATTGCTTGCCTGCTGATTGACATCTATTAGACTTTAATCTATAATTAAGTTACTTAGAGGTTTACCCTCATATTTTTAAACTTTGAGCCTCAGCGCTCCAGGGAAGTAGCTTAGTTGTTACTTCCTTTTTATTTTCTAAATAAAACTTTTGAAATACTGGGGCTTTTTTAAACCCTCATATCAGCCCCATATCTACCTTATTTCTTGTTCTGATACAATTTACCGTCTGACTGCTTAAAATCGAAAATAGGGGCATTCTCGTAGCTCCTCGCATGGTATAAACTCAAAACCTTTTCTAATTGCTTGCCTGCTGATGGAAAAGGAGTAAAACCATGAAGATTACAGAGTACAAAAAGAAAGATGGATCAGTAGTTTACCGTTCCAGCGTTTATCTTGGTATCGATACCGTAACAGGTAAGAAAGTCAAGACAACTATTTCAGACAGAACCAAGAACAGACTCAAAAGCAAGGCTATCCAAGCCAAGGTAGAGTTTGAAAAAAATGGCTCAACAGTTACCAAAGTCGTTAATGTTACCACCTATCAGGAATTGACGAACCTCTGGCTAGAAAATTATTGCCATACAGTCAAACATAGCACCCTCATAGGAGCAAAAAACAACATAAAAAAGTATCTCCTACCAGCCTTTGGAGACTACAAACTAGATAAACTAACGCCCCCAATCATTCAACACCAGGTAAACCAGTGGGCGATAGATTACAATCAACTAGGAAAAGGTTATCAGCAATATAACCAACTCCACGCCCTAAATAAACGCATATTATCCTATGCCGTTTCCTTGCAAGTCATTGCTTCAAATCCAGCTAGTGATATCATCGTCCCACGTCGCAAACCCAAAGAAGGGCAAAAACTGAAATATCTGGATGACGACAATTTGAAAAAATTCTTAGATTATCTGGATCAGTTGCCAAACACTTACAAAAATTTCTCTGACACGGTGTTGTATAAGACACTTCTAGCGACTGGTTTGCGTATTCGTGAGTGTCTAGCCTTGAAATGGTCTGATATTGACCTACAAAACGGTAGCATTTCAGTTACCAAGACTTTAAACACCCTCAAGGAAATCACTAGCCCTAAAAGTAAAAGTAGCATTAGAGAAATAGCACTGGATACCAAAACGGTACTCATGCTTCGGCTCTATAAAGCAAGACAATCCCAAATAGGTAGGGAAATAGGGGGAACTTTTGAAAAAGTATTCTCTGATACCTTTGACAATTATAGAGAAGCTGGAGCGCTCAGATTTAGACTAGAAAAGCATTTAAAACTGGCTGGATGTCCTCGTTTGAGTTTCCACGCATTCCGACACACCCACGCTAGTTTATTGCTCAATGCAGGACTGCCTTACAAAGAAATCCAAACACGGCTAGGCCATTCTAAAATTTCAATGACTATGGATATCTATAGTCACCTATCCAAAGACAATAAGAAAAAGGCTACTTCCTTTTATGAAAAAGCCATTGAGAATCTACAAAGTTCCTAAAAAGTTCTTAAAATTCATCATTAAGAGACAAAAAACGGCTATATCAAGGGGTTTCAGCTTTTTCTCACATTTTGAGTTATAATAGAACTATGAAAATCACAAAACTTGAAAAGAAAAAAAGTCTCTATCTGATGGAGCTTGATAATGGCGACAAATGCTACATCACTGAAGACACAATTGTTCGTTTTATGTTATCTAGAGATAAGGTGATAAGCCAAGAAGAATTGAAAGAGATTCAGGACTTTGCCAAATTTTCTTATGGTAAGAATCTAGCCCTCTACCACTTATCATTTAAAGCACGTACTGAAAAAGAGGTCAGTGAATATCTAAAAAAATATGATATTGATGCAAAAATAGTTTCTCAAGTCATTGCTAATCTTAAAGAAGATAAGTGGATTAATGATAGCCAGTACGCTTATGCTATCATCAATGCCAATCAACTTTCAGGAGACAAGGGGCCTTATGTACTGACTCAGAAATTAGCACAAAAAGGAATTTCAAAATCTACTATAGAAGAGATTCTGAAAGAATTTGATTTTTCGGAAGTTGCTCAACGTGTAGCTAATAAACTATTGAAAAAATATGAAGGAAAACTTCCAGCTCGTGCCTTGCAAGATAAGATTATCCAGAACTTGACCAACAAGGGCTTCTCTTACTCTGATGCTAAAAGTGCCTTTGACCAGTTGGATAGTCAAGTTGACCAAGAAACGACTCAGGAACTCATCTTCAAGGAACTTGATAAGCAATATGCTAAGTATGCCCGAAAATATGAAGGATACGAACTTAAACAGCGTTTAACTCAAGTTTTAGCACGAAAGGGCTACGATTTTTCGGATATAGCAAGCGCTCTCAGAGAATATCTTTAATATTTTCATGTAAAATTCACAGATTTTAGGTAATTTTATGGTACAATAGTAAACGATAAACTTATAAATTGTAGAAAGTTGGTTAGTTATGAAACTTCCAAAAGAAGGCGACTTTATTACAATTCAAAGTTATAAGCATGATGGGAGTCTCCACCGAACTTGGCGGGACACCATGGTACTAAAAACAACAGAAAACGCCATTATTGGTGTCAACGATCATACACTGGTTACCGAAAGTGATGGTCGTCGTTGGGTTACTCGAGAACCGGCTATTGTTTACTTTCACAAGAAATATTGGTTTAATATCATTGCCATGATTCGTGATAATGGAATTTCCTACTATTGCAATATGGCTAGCCCCTACTATCTGGATGAAGAAGCACTGAAGTATATTGATTACGATTTGGATGTTAAAATTTTTACAGATGGGGAAAAACGTCTCTTGGACGTTGAGGAGTATGAGCGTCACAAACGCAAAATGAATTATTCTGATGACTTGGACTATATTTTAAAAGAACATGTCAAAATTCTTGTTGATTGGATTAACAATGGACGTGGTCCTTTCTCAGAAGCCTATGTAAACATTTGGTACAAGCGCTATGTAGAACTAAAGAATCGGTAAAGTTGTCAAACTAGGGTGAAAGCCCTGGTTTTTTATTTTAATACTCAATGAAAATCAAAGAGCAAACTAGGAAACTAGCCGCAGGCTGTACTTGAGTACGGCAAGGCGACGTTGACGCGGTTTGAATTTGATTTTCGAAGAGTATAAAAACCCAGCTTTGCAGCTGGGTTTATCCTTATATATCTAATTTCGTAACAGTAAATTTGATGTGGGAATAGTCTTTCTCAACATCCTTATCCAGTAGAAACGCAGTGGCGTCCTTCTTAACTTGAACCAGGTCAATATTCTGGGCTTGGGCTGCATAAACGCATCCACAATAACATTGACGGTAGATGTCATACTCTTCACACATCTCTACTGAACGTTTGTATCCTTGATTTTTCTTGAAATCACTTGGAAGATAGGGGGTGGTGTAAATCTTTTGCACGTCGATTCCAATGCTGTTGATGGTTTGAGAATTCTTATGAGGACTGATGGTCAAGGCTGAGCCAAAGTAGTCAAAGCCCAAATCCATAGCCACTTGCGCTGTCTTATCCAGTCGGTAGTCAAAGCAAACTTTGCAACGGTCGCCACCTTCTGGTTCTTCCTCTAGTCCTCTGACTAACTTACGGTATTCATTGGGTTCATAGGGAGCTTCTAGATACTGGACCGTATTTTCTGTCCGCTCATTGAAATCACTGACAAATTTCTTGGTAACATAGGCACGCTTATGGTATTCTGCCTTGGGATGGATATTAGAATTGGCAAAATAGATGGTCACATCTGCATACTTGGTCAGGTATTCTAAGGTATAGGTACTGCAAGGGGCACAGCAAACATGCATGAGAATGGTTGGCCGTTGCTCATTTTTCTCCCATACTTGTACCATTTTCTGCATGACACGGTCATAATTAATCTTCTGATTAGGGTTCATCTTGCTCAGAATTTCTTCTACATCGATCATGTTCTTCTCCTTTTTCTAGTCTTATTTTATCATATAAGTTAGGAGAGCTCAAATCAATTTAGAAGTGAATATCATAAAAAGGAGGGGTAGGCATTCCCTCCTTTTGTGTTTTTTATAAGTTGTTTTCTATAGAAAGCTTACATCATGCCACCCATCATGCTTGGATCCATGGCTGGAACTGGGGCTGCTGGTTCTGGTTTATTAGCTACGACCGCTTCTGTTGTCAAAATCAAGCTGGCTACAGATGCTGCATTTTGAAGGGCTGAACGGCTCACTTTAACTGGGTCAATGATTCCCTCTTCAATCATGTTGACCCACTCGCCAGTTGCTGCGTTGAAGCCTGTGCCAAGCTCAGCATTTTTCAAACGATCGATAACGATAGATCCTTCAAATCCTGCATTGTGGGCGATTTGACGAACAGGTTCTTCCAAGGCACGGAGAACAATATTGCGTCCTGTTGCTTCATCTCCTGTCAATTCCAAATCAGCTACGGCTGGGATAACATTTACAAGGGCTGTTCCACCACCTGCAACGATTCCTTCTTCAACAGCTGCACGAGTAGCGTTGAGGGCATCTTCAATGCGGAGTTTCATTTCTTTCAACTCAGTTTCAGTTGCGGCTCCGACCTTAATAACCGCTACACCACCTGACAATTTTGCCAAGCGTTCTTGCAATTTTTCGCGGTCAAATTCAGATGTTGTAGTTTCGATTTGAGACTTGATAACCGCAACACGGTGAGAAATCGCTTCAGGATTTCCAGCACCTTCTACGATAACAGTGCTATCTTTGTCCACAGTTACTCTCGCTGCTTGACCAAGTGCTTCAATTGTAGCATCTTTCAACTCAAGACCAAGGTCTTCTGTGATAACTGTTCCGCCTGTCAAGATGGCGATATCTTCGAGCATGGCTTTGCGTCGGTCACCAAAGCCAGGTGCCTTGACTGCTACTACGTTGAAGGTTCCACGAATCTTGTTCAATACAAGAGTCGGAAGAGCTTCGCCATCCACATCATCCGCAATAATCAAGAGGGGACGATTACTCTGGAGAATGCTTTCGAGGAGTGGCAAGATTTCTTGGATATTTGAAATCTTCTTATCAGTAATCAAGATATATGGATTTTCAAGGTCAGCCACCATTTTTTCGCTATCTGTCACCATGTACTGTGAAAGGTAACCACGGTCAAACTGCATTCCTTCCACAACTTCAAGTTCTGTTTCCATACCACGTGACTCTTCGATAGTGATGACTCCGTCTTTGCCAACTTTTTCCATGGCTTCAGAAATGTATTCGCCGACTTTTTCAGAACGAGAAGATACAGCAGCAACCTGAGCGATGGCTTCTTTGTTGGCAACAGGGATGGCATTATTTTTCAAGGCTTCTACTGCTGCGGCAACTGCTGCTTCAATCCCACGACGAATACCGATTGGATTTGCGCCTGCTGTGACATTTTTGATTCCTTCGCGGACGATAGCTTGGGTCAAAACAGTTGCAGTTGTAGTCCCGTCACCTGCGATATCGTTGGTTTTTGAAGCTACTTCTGATACCAATTTGGCCCCCATATTTTCAAAATGATCTTCTAATTCAATTTCTTTGGCAATGGTCACACCATCATTGGTAATCAAGGGTGAGCCAAATGATTTTTCCAACACAACGTTACGACCTTTTGGTCCCAAGGTTACTTTAACAGTATCTGCAAGGATATCGACACCACGGACCATAGCTGAACGAGCATCAGATGAAAATTTAATTTCTTTTGACATACTTACTTTCTCCTTCTATTCTTCAATGATAGCCAAGATGTTCGCTTCGCCTACGATGATGTACTTTTCATCGCCATCTTTGACATCAAGACCTACGTGAGCTTCAACTAAGACACGATCTCCAACCTTGACACTTGGGGCAACCAAGTCACCGTTCAAGGTACGAACCCCTTGTCCAGTAGCTACAACTTGGGCTGTTTTGGTTTTTTCTTGGGCTGAGCCTGCAAGGACAAAGCCTCCAACAGTTTGTTCTTTTTCTTCGATTTTTAAGACCACACGGTCTCCTAATGGTTTCAACATCTGATTTCCTCCATAATGAGATAGATATTATTAGCACTCTTTATATCTGAGTGCTAATTCATAGTTCTATTGTATCACTTGGTCAGAAATAGTCAAGAAAAAAGTCTGACTTTGGCAAGATAAAAAGCCTGAGACCAACTCAGACTTTTCAATGCTTAAAATGGCAATTCTTCCTCTTCCAAGACTAGGTCTGCCAAGTCTTGCCCTGCGTTATTTTCTCGCATAGCACGTTGGGCGCGGCTTTCCAAAAGTTGGAATCCTGTGACAAGTACTTCGGTCACATAATTCATTTGACTATTTTTCTCAAAACGCCGAGTACGCAATTCCCCATCAACGGAAATGAGACTACCTTTGGTTGCGTAGCTTGCCAAGGTTTCTGCTAGTCTACCCCATAGGACCATATTTACAAAATCGGCTTCACGTTCACCGTTTTGATCTTTGTAACGACGGTTCACAGCGATAGTTGCTCGCGCTACTGACTTGTCATTGTTGGTTTTGTGCAATTCTGGTGTAGACGTTAAACGTCCAATCATGATAACTTTATTATACATATTTTCTTCCTCCTACTTATCTATTCGCAAGAAATCAAAAAAAGTTACAGAAATTTGTAACTTTTCGAAGAAATTTTTTATTTTTTATGCACCATGAAACCTGTCGCCTGTTGATTGGCCATAATTGTCATATCTGTAATCTGAACACGACGCGGTTGACTGGTCACATAGACCACTGTGTCTGCAATATCCTGAGCTTGCAAGGCTTCGATTCCCTGATAGACCGCCTCAGCACGCTCTTTGTCACCATGAAAACGAACTGCAGAGAAATCTGTTTCGACAATCCCTGGCTGAATGGTAGTCACCTTGATATCCGTTGCGATGGTATCAATTCGCAGTCCATCTGAAAAAGTCTTAACTGCCGCCTTGGTGGCTGAATAGACAGCTGCACCTGCATAGGCATAGATTCCTGCGGTTGATCCCATATTGATAATATGACCCTGATTGGCTTTTACCATTGCTGGCAAGAAACAGCGAGTGACTGCCATCAAACCTTTGACATTGGTATCCAGCATGGTCAACATATCCAACTCTTCATAGTCCTGATAAGGTGCTAAACCTAGAGCCAGTCCGGCATTGTTGACCAGAATATCAATCTGACCTATCGTTTCTAGAATATCAGAGCAGACAGTCTTTACCATGTTCATATCCGTGACATCTAGTGGAAAGGTCCAAATTATTTGATTTGGGAAGGCTTCTGCAAACTCCGACTTAAGGGCATCTAGTCTGTCTGTCCGTCGTCCTGTTAGAACGACATTCTCACCCTGCTCCAGATAAGCACGCGCAATCGCTTCACCAATCCCTGAGGTCGCTCCTGTAATCACTACATTTTTCGCCATCTTATCCCCCTCTATCTGGTCTATCAAATACTGACAATTTCTTAGGCAGTCCAGTGTTTCGCTGGGTCAAATGGAGTTCCGACAACTTGGTCTTCTGATAATTCAAGCACCCCACGTTTTTGCGGAGCATTTGGCAAATGCAATTCACGAGGGCTACACATCATGCCAAAACTCTTTTCGCCACGAAGCTCACCTGGAAAAATAAGATTGCCTTTGGGCATCATAGCTCCTGGAAGAGCTACAATGGTTTTCAACCCCACACGCGCATTGGGAGCCCCTGCTACGATTTGCACTGTCTTGTCACTTGCGACTGCAACTTGGCAGATGTTGAGGTGGTCACTATCTGGATGAGCTACCATCTCGACAATTTCACCAACAACAAACTTAGGTTCCTTGTCATTAACAATTTCCTCTGCAAAACCTTCCGTTTGTAATTCTTGGTTCAAACGAGCGACTTGCTCATCTGATAAAAAGACTTGACCGCGCTCTGCAATTTCAAATAAACTTGAAACTTCGAAAATATTCCAAGCCACTGTTTCCCCATTATCTTTGAGAAAAACACGGGCTACCTTGCCTTTGCGCTCCACATCCAGTTTGGCATCTCCGCTATTTTTCACGATGACCATAAGGACATCACCGACATGTTCTTTGTTGTATGTAAAAATCATTGTTTCTCTTTTCTCCTATTTTAGTCCTGCTAAAAAGTCGTTAATTTGTTGCTTACTTTTACGGTCGCGATTGACAAAACGACCGATTTCCTTATCCTTTTCTAGAACAACAAGGCTAGGAATCCCGTAAACATCCCAGAGTTTGGCCAAATCCATGTACTGGTCTCGATCCACTCGAATAAAGGTGAACTCTGGATTGGTCTCCTCAATTTCTGGCAAGGCAGGATAGATATAACGACAATCGCCACACCAGTCCGCCACAAAAAGAAAGACCTTCTTGCCATCTTTTTCTACTAAAGATGCCAATTCTTCTAAACTTGCTGGTTGTATCATAAGACTTCCTCCTCATAGACTAGGTCTTCATTTTCATAGACAAAGGTATAATGACGGCCATCCTCAAAAATGACGCCACCAACCAAGCTCTCCAGACTGCTTTCATAAACTTGAACATAGAGGGTCGCAATTTCCCCCATGTCTGAAAAATGGTCTCGCACAATCGCTGTCAACTCTTCCTGAGTCTTCATGAGCTTACGGTCATCTGCAACTTTTTTCGTAGCAAGGGCAAGGCTCCCAATACCAAGCAGAGCCAGACCTGCCATCCACATTTTTTTAGCTTTCATACCATTCATTTTAACACAAAAAAGGCTTTAGGACAAATGAGGAAGCAGCAGAAAAGCAAGTAAAAAGCCTCTTCCTTTAAGGAAAAGGACTTCTTATACTCAATGAAAAGCAAAGAGCAAACTAGGAAGCTAGCCGCAGGTTGTTCAAAGCACTGCTTTGAGGTTGTAGATAGAACTGACGAAGTCAGCTCAAAACACTGTTTTGAGGTTGTGGATGAAGCTGACGTGGTTTGAAGAGATTTTCGAAGAGTATTATTCTTATTGCCAGGCACCTGAGTTGCCAACGTAGTAACCATCAGGTGTGTAGGTATTGCGAAGCATCTTACCTGATGAAGCTAGATAATACCACTTGCCATTATCTTTGACCCAATCATTCGCTAGCATGGCACCAGAAGAACTTACATAATACCATTCTCCCTTGTCATAAACCCAAGTGCTTGCTTTCATGGCTCCTGAAGTTGATAAATAGTACCACTTACCTTGATCATAAAGCCAATCACTAGCAATCATAGCTCCTGATGATTTAAAGGCATACCAGTTGCTACCTTGATAGAGCCAAGTTTGATTAAACATAATCCCTTTATCATTCATAAAGTACCAAATTCCCTTGTCCTTAACCCAATCCTTCTGCACTAATTGACCTTGTTTTTGATAGTACCAGTTTTGGTTTGATTTTAGCCAGCTTTCTGCTTTCACAATCGGATAAAGTTCTTTGAAAGATCCTCCAGCATATTTATGACTAATAGACTTTTGTTTTTCAAGTTTCAACTCGCCATTGTCATAGTCTGCCCAAGCAAAGACTTTTTGACCATTGACAGTCTCTGGTAGGGTGGCAGTGTAAGTCTTGGTTTGATAATCCCATTTAGCATCGAGGTAAGTGTATTGATCATTTGATTCTTCAATACGGTAGTAGCCTCTCTTTCCACTATCATTATGAATATCATCCACAACTTTCGTTGACCAGGTCTTCACTTCGTTTCCGCTCTTAGCCTCGACCTTGATATCTCCTCTATAGCCATATGGAACATAGAAATTCAGGTAACGCCCCTCTACACCAATCATAGACTTGTCCTTTTCTTGACCTAGGAAATTGGCAGTCTGATCTTGACCATTGAGACTAACCGTCCACTCGATTTTCTCATTTTTTGGCAAATCCAATACTTTAATATCCACTTCATGGCCATTATTAAATCGGAGAATCTTGCCATCTTGATACTGAACTCCACATTTAACAACCCATTCTTCTTTTAGCTCGAAGGCCTGACCTGAATGAGGAAAAGCCAGTAAAGCTAAACCTGCTAGAGACAAACCAAATAAGGTGATTTTTTTCATCGTAGATCCTCCTTAGGATTTTTTATGTTAATTATATCACTATATTTTTGTTTTGCAAATCTTATCCTAAATATGCAAGCAAAAAACCTCTGAGATTCTTCTCAAAGGTTCTGATTTTGCTAATTGCTGTTCTCAACCGCTGCAGTAATAAAGGCAGTGTAGAGTTCTTCTGGGCGATTTGGACGGCTTGACAGTTCAGGATGATACTGACAAGCCACAAAGAATTTATTTTCTGGAATTTCCACAATTTCGACCAAACGATTGTCTGGAGAAACACCTGAGAAGATAAAACCTGCTGCCTCAAACTGCTCACGGAAGGCGTTGTTAAACTCATAGCGGTGACGGTGACGGCGTTGCACCACTTCTTGATTGTGATATGCAGCTGCTGCCTTAGAGCCACGTTTCAACTTAGACGGGTAAAGTCCCAAGCGAAGGGTTCCCCCCATATCCTCAACATCAATCTGATCACGCATGATATCAATGATAGGGTATTTTGTTTCTGGTGCAAGCTCTGCAGAATTGGCACCTTCAAGACCCAAAACGTGACGAGCAAACTCGATACAAGTCAACTGCATTCCCAAGCAGACACCCAACATTGGAACATCATTTTCACGCGCATAGCGGATGGCTTGGATTTTCCCTTCAGTACCACGTTGGCCAAAACCACCTGGTACGATGATTCCGTCCGCATCAGACAAGAGCTCTGCCACATTCTCTGCTGTCACATCATTGGCATTGATCCAATTGATTTTAACTTCTGCGTCGTTGGCATAACCAGAGTGTTTCAAGGCTTCAACCACAGAGATATATGCATCCTGTAACTCCACATACTTACCGACAAGGGAAATTTTAACTTGTTTTTTCAGGTTCATGACCTTGTCCACCATAGCTGACCATTCTGTCATATCCGCTGCTGGTGCATCTAATTTCAAGTGGTCACAGACAATTTGGTCCATACCTTGAGCCTGCAAGTTCAATGGAATTTGGTAAAGGTGTTCAACATCCAACGATTCGATAACGGCTTCTGGTGCCACATCACAGAACTGGGCTAGTTTATTTTTAATTCCTTGACCAGCTGGTTGCTCTGTACGAATCACCAACATATTTGGTTGAATTCCCAATCCACGCAATTCTTTTACAGAGTGTTGAGTTGGTTTGGTTTTCATTTCACCGGCAGCCTTTAGGTATGGAAGCAAGGTTGTATGGATGTACATAACATTATCCGCACCCACATCTGCCTTCATCTGACGAAGGGCCTCTAGGAATGGCAAGGACTCGATATCCCCAACGGTTCCACCAACCTCTGTGATAATGACATCAGAGTCGGTCGTTACAGCGGCACGCTTGATTTTTTCTTTCAAAGCATCTGTGATATGAGGAATGACTTGAACAGTTGCCCCAAGGTATTCTCCACGGCGTTCCTTACGAAGAACTTCACTGTAAATTTTACCAGTTGTCACGTTGGAATATTTGTTAAGATTAATATCGATGAAACGTTCATAGTGACCCAAGTCCAAATCTGTCTCAGCTCCATCATCTGTCACAAAGACTTCCCCGTGCTGATAAGGACTCATAGTTCCCGGATCGATATTGATATAAGGGTCAAACTTTTGAATGGTTACTTTGAGACCACGATTTTTCAAGAGACGACCCAGACTTGCTGCCACAATCCCTTTCCCAATAGACGATACCACACCACCAGTTACAAAAATATATTTCGTTGACATAGATTCCTCTTTCTAAAATGCTCAAGGCCTTGTTAACTACGAGGGGACATAGGAAACAAGACCCTACTAATAAGAATAATCTGGGACGACTGCACCAGATTCACAACTAAAATACAAGAAGATAACTTCTTGAAAAAACAAAAATAGCTCCCTAAGAACTAGGGAGCCCCGACCTCTAAAAGAGGTGCCCGAACAATATGATACCTAAAAATAGGATAATTGTCAATAGCTAACTTTTATTCCTCGATGTTTTCAGAATCATCGTCTGAAAACTCGTCGTCTTCTTCGTTGAGATCCACGTCTTCACCCAAGTCATCTGGGGCGATTTCGTTGATTTCTGCATCGTAAGCTTCCACTTCATTTTTCTCATCATCTGGATTTTCATCATCGTATGAAAGAGCTGGATCTGCTTCGTATGCATCTTCGTCTTCTGGATCATCTGCATTGTAGTCAATAGCATCTGAATCGCCATCCATGAAGGCATTGACACGTTTTTTCTTAGCTTTTGGTGCTACTTCATCGTCGTCATTTTCTTCAAGAGCGATGATTTCTTCGTCGATTTCGTCCACACCATACCATGAACGAAGACCCCATTTGTTGTCTCCAAGTGAGATGAAGCTACCGTCAAAGTTCAACTCTGTGTAGAACAAAGGCAAAGCTTCGCGGATATCGCTGTTTGATGTTCCAAGGTAGTTTTGAATTTCGTTTACAAGATCGCTAAAATGCATCTCATGATCGCGACCACGAAGTTCCAAGATAGCACGCGCTACCTCAATCATAGATAGTTCACTTTTTTCTTGCCCAGCAAATACTTCTAATTCCAAAGCGTTTCTCCTCATTTATACTACTATCGCCAGAGCGAACAGACTCTGACCTCATTTTATCATTTACTCTTTATTTTACGATAATTTTGCGGAATAGTCAAAGGTTAAGGGGGAGAAAGTGAGATGATTTGAACGCTAACTTCCACTTGACTTGTCGAAGTGTAAATTAGTCTAAAACGGATTTTTATTTCTTTGCTACCCAGCCGATGGCATCGATAGGTGGATTTTCAGTATCGATCCAGATGAATTCAATGCGATTATATATGAAAATTAAACTACAATGTCGAACTTCTCAGAGCGGTTCGAACTTACAGAATTTGTCATGTAGTAACCTGCTTTCTAAAAGTAATTAGCTAGTCTGAGATAATAGGTAATAGCTAATGTTAGACTGGATAAAATCTTTAAAATATTCTTAGTGAGAAGAAAGTTATAGATTAAGAAAATGAATATGAACTAACATTTCTTTTTACATGGTTTATTTTTAAATTATAATATTGTAAAAACTCATATTCGTTTAAAGTATATACCTCATTAACTAGACTATGTTCATATTTATTCAAATCCCAAAATGTAAAAAATTGTTTAGTGGTTCTTTTTGAAATTTTTTTCTTTAAATTCCGATTCTTAAAACTCGCTGGGATGGCATTTTCTGTAGCAAATTGGAGATATTGCGATGAAACATCATTCTTATTTTCACGATATACTACAATATAATTTAATCGTTCTTGAAAATCCTTCAAATTAAATCCAAATGAATCCATCAAAATCAAAAGACTATCTTTCAATTTTAAATGTAGCCCATATTTCTGTTTTTGATCAATCTTAGCATTCTTAAATTCTATCAAAAATATTTGATTATTATTTCCTTCCAAATAAGTATCAACTGATTTTAAAATTGTATATGATGCATTTAAATGTTTGTCACAATAAATTTTTTTTACATTATCAAAATCAACCACATCGTCAGTAATATTCGACAACGCGTATCCTTGGTCATCTTTTGAGCAATCTCTCAGTGTTTTTTTGCAGTTATTTTGGATAACATGACCATTCATAAAGCAATTAATCATCATTACCCTCCAAAAGTTCCTCGAGCTTGTCAAGTTTTTCAAAAGGTACTGTTAATAAATCATAAATTTGATTCGTTTCATGTTTAATATCTTCGATAATAGGAATGTTTGACTCATCAATTTTCGCTAAATAGTATTTTGTCTCTGACGTAAGTTTATGAATTTTGGAATAAACTTCAATAGCATTCAAAAGATAGGGACTATGAGTGTTGATAAGAATATGCAATCCAAATTCCTTCTGGAGTAATACGATAATTTCAGCAAATTTTAATTGCCATTCTGGATGTAAATGAACTTCAGGTTCATCTAATATCAGTGTCCCATTTTCCCTAATTACTCCTTTTTCCAAAAGAGATTTAATTAAGTAAAAAGTTTTCATACCCGAAGAATAATTCACTATATTAAGTTTTTTTTCATCCTCCTCATCTTCTGAACTATTTACAGACTCTGTTCTCAATATGTCGTTAATATTCCCAAACACTAAGTTCAATCTATCTGTTGTTCTAGCTCGTAATGTATATGTATCATAACTTTCATCTTCCATTTGTTCTATCAAGTGAGTATTATGATTCAATTTTGAATTAAATTTAAACATAAAATTATTCAAAAATAAATTATCAACTATAGCAGCTGCATCATCAATATAAACTACATCTGTCCTAAAATTTATCAATTTATCTGAAGAAGCTATATTTTGGTTAATTTCAACATTTATTTTATCTTCTTTTATTTGTAAGGAAATTATTCCCTTTATTGGATTATATATATTATTTATTTGATTATTAAATTCATCATTCAAATGCTTTGTCAAAATTTGATTAAAAATAGATTGATCCGACTGAGATAACACTCCTTCAATGCTGTTAGAAATAGCATCCAAATCTATGGCATCAAGATTTGAAACTGAATATCTAAAATGTTCATTATTAAATTCATCGATTGATTCAGTAATGCTTTGTTTAAGAGTATTTCTATTAAGTTCACCAAAATTTTCATCAAGAATAAGTAGTAAATTGTCTGAAATTGTTTTTATTAACTCTCTAACAATATGTCTTGGTGCTATTCTTCTAACTTGTCCTCTTTCAGAATAAGTTTCCCAATTCACCTCAATATCTGATAAATAATTTGACAAAAATTGATTAATTGATTTAGTTCTATCACTAGAAATTTTATTAAATAAATCATAGTTAGCGCTAAAGATTGAAAATAAAGAACGACTTATCGTGCTTTTTCCGGTACCATTATAACCAGCAATAGTTGTAATTCCTTTTATTTCAATTTCTGCATGTTTAACGTTCCCTATATTATCTATTATTAGTTTCATGTATTATCTCCTTTTGAAATAGGACTCTTACCATCAGTTTACCATAAACTACGTAAAAAAGCAGAATGAGAGCATAAATTATTTATTAAATATAACTTGTTTTATTTAACGAGTTTCTTCATCTCATCAATACGTGCTACGGTCGCATCGTACTTAGCTTGGTAGTCGGCTTGTTTGTCGCGTTCTTTTTGGACAACTTCTGGTTTGGCGTTGGCTACGAAGCGTTCGTTAGAGAGCTTCTTGCCGACCATATCCAGTTCTTTTTGCCATTTAGCCAGTTCCTTGTCGAGACGAGCTAATTCTTCTTCGACATTGAGGAGGTCTGCCAGTGGCAAGTAGATTTCTGCTCCTGTGATGACGCTTGACATAGCAAGTTCAGGTGCAGGGATAGTTGATGCGATTTCCAAGTGTTCTGGATTTGTAAAGCGTTTGATGTAGTTGACATTGCTGTTAAAGAAGGCTTCCAAGTCGCTATCGCTTGTCTTAACAAGGATGGTGATAGGCTTGCTTGGTGCTACGTTTACTTCTGCACGCGCATTACGAACGGCACGGATCAAGTCTTTGAGGCTTTCCACACCTGTGTGAGCTGTGAGGTCTTCAAAAGCTGGATTGACAGTTGGGTATTCTGCTGTCACGATAGAGCCTTCTGAGATTTGTCCAAAGATTTCCTCTGTCACGAATGGCATGATTGGGTGAAGGAGACGAAGGATCTTGTCCAAAGTATATAGGAGAACAGAACGTGTGATAACTTTTTCTTCTTCATTTTCGCTATAAAGAACTTCCTTGGTCAACTCAACATACCAGTCCGCGAACTCGTCCCAGATGAAGTTGTAGAGGATATGTCCAGCGACACCAAACTCAAACTTATCAAAGTTGGCAGTCGCTTTTCCAATAGTTTCATTAAGGTTGTGGAGAATCCAGCGGTCTGTGACATTTCCAGCTTCCTTGTTAACAACTTTTTCCACATTAGCAGTTGCTTGGTCAAGGGTTAAACCTTCATTATTCATGAGGATGTAGCGAGAGATATTCCAGATTTTGTTAATGAAGTTCCAAGAGGCATCCATTTTCTCATAAGAGAAACGCACATCTTGACCTGGTGCAGAACCGTTTGAAAGGAACCAACGAAGGGCATCGGCACCGTATTTCTCGATGACATCCATTGGGTCAATCCCGTTACCAAGAGATTTAGACATCTTGCGTCCTTGCTCATCACGGATAAGACCGTGGATAAGGACGTTTTGGAATGGCTGACGGCCAGTGAATTCCAAAGATTGGAAGATCATACGAGACACCCAGAAGAAGATGATGTCGTAACCTGTTACCAAGGTTGAAGTTGGGAAGTAACGTTTGAAGTCTTCTGAGTCGACATCAGGCCAGCCCATGGTTGAGAATGGCCAAAGGGCAGAACTGAACCAAGTATCCAAGACATCTTCGTCCTGAGTCCATCCGTCACCTTCTGGAGCTTCTTCACCGACGTACATTTCACCTTCTGCATTGTACCAAGCAGGGATTTGGTGACCCCACCAGAGCTGACGAGAGATAACCCAGTCGTGGACATTTTCCATCCATTGGAGGAAGGTATCATTGAAACGAGGTGGGTAGAATTCGACCTTGTCCTCTGTGTCTTGGTTGGCAATAGCATTCTTGGCCAATTGGTCCATCTTGACGAACCATTGCGTAGACAAGCGTGGCTCAACCACAACACCTGTACGCTCTGAGTGACCAACACTGTGGACACGTTTTTCGATTTTAACGAGGGCACCGATTTCTTCCAACTTAGCAACGACTGCCTTACGAGCTTCAAAACGGTCCATGCCTGCAAATTCGAAGGCCAAGTCATTCATAGTTCCGTCGTCGTTCATGACGTTGACTTGTGGCAAGTTGTGACGTTGACCAACCAAGAAGTCGTTTGGATCGTGGGCAGGTGTGATTTTCACGACACCCGTACCAAACTCAGGATCTGCGTGCTCGTCCCCAACGATTGGAATCAATTTATTAGCGATTGGAAGGATGACGTTTTTACCAATCAAGTCCTTGTAGCGTGGGTCTTCTGGATTGACCGCAACGGCAACGTCCCCAAACATGGTCTCAGGACGAGTAGTCGCAACTTCAAGGGCGCGTGAACCGTCTTCCAGCATGTAGTTCATGTGGTAGAAGGCACCTTCGACATCCTTATGGATAACCTCGATATCAGAAAGGGCTGTGCGAGCTGCTGGGTCCCAGTTGATGATAAACTCACCACGGTAGATCCAACCTTTCTTGTAAAGGTCCACAAAGACCTTACGAACAGCTTTTGACAAACCTTCGTCAAGAGTGAAACGCTCACGAGAGTAGTCTACTGAGAGCCCCATCTTGCCCCATTGTTCCTTGATAGTAGTGGCATATTCGTCTTTCCATTCCCAGACCTTATCGAGGAATTTCTCACGACCTAGGTCATAACGTGTAATGCCCTCTCCACGCAAGCGCTCCTCAACCTTAGCCTGAGTGGCAATCCCCGCGTGGTCCATCCCTGGAAGCCAAAGGGTATCAAAACCTTGCATACGTTTTTGACGGATAATGATATCCTGCAAAGTCGTATCCCAAGCGTGACCAAGGTGAAGCTTACCGGTTACATTTGGTGGTGGAATCACGATTGAATAAGGCTTGGCTTTTTGATCGCCTGAAGGCTTGAAAACATCAGCATCAAGCCATTTTTGGTAACGACCAGCCTCAACCTCGGCTGGATTGTATTTAGGTGAAAGTTCTTTAGACATGTGTTTGTCCTTTCTAATTAATATCTTTAAATAAAATTAGTAGGTAGAAGATAGGCTTTGATTCAACTCATCTTGTTTTTCTCATTATCTTCTATAAGCAAAGAAACGGTGAAAATTTTACATTAATTTTCTCTCATTATCTTCATGATATGTTTATCAAAGTCTGATATAATTTTTTGAGTTCGGTTAAATTTTTCATACTCCTGGATGGCTTTTGAGTCTGCT
>CAUTXU010000012.1:0-21584 GCA_963542415.1 uncultured Streptococcus sp. | reverse complement strand
AATGATTTTATGAAAAGGCGTGAAAATAAATGAAATTTTACTCATATGACTATGTACTTAGCCAAATCAGTCAGCAAAATGGCATCATGATTGGCTTTGGAATTGTGCTCCTAGCTATCACAGGATTTTTTGCTTTTAAGGCCTATCGTGATAAAAAGGGGACTAAGTTTCGGGAATTGGTCATGATTTTGGCCTTGACCTTAGTGGTCATGCTTTTGGTGACAATTTCAAAATACCAGACCAATCAAGCCTCTAACAACCAATTTCAAACCTCCCTTCATTTCATAGAGGTTGTTTCCAAAGACTTGGGAGTGGATAAATCAGAAGTTTATGTCAATACTTCTGCAGCCACTGATGGAGCGCTTGTCAAGGTAGGTCCAAATTTCTACCGCGCCATGAACGGGAGCCAACCAGACAAGTATCTTTTAGAGAAATTAGAATTGCATCAAACAGACGCTATTGAATTGGTGGAGGTAAACAAATGACACTCAACTATATGGAAATTTTAATCAAACTGGCCTTGGGGCTCTTCTCGCTTGTTTTTGTTATCAATGTGACAGGAAAGGGGAACCTAGCACCTAACTCTGCGACAGACCAAATTCAGAACTATGTTCTTGGTGGTATCATCGGTGGGGTGATTTACAATAGTTCAATCAGTATTCTGCAATACGCAGTGATTCTGATGATGTGGACGATTTTGGTCTTGACCCTCAAATGGCTCAACAACAATGTTCGTTTTGTGAAACGCTTGATTGATGGAAAGCCAACTCTCCTCATCAAAAATGGGAAGATTGACCCAGAAGCCTGTCGTTCAGTTGGATTATCTGCAGCGGATGTAGCCCTCAAACTTCGTAGCCAAGGGATTTTCCAGATGAAGCAAGTTAAACGAGCTGTGCAGGAGCAAAATGGCCAACTCATCGTGGTCCAAATGGGAGATGAAAATCCTAAGTATCCAGTTGTGACTGACGGTGTGATCCAAGTCGATGTTTTGGAATCGATTGGTCGTAGCGAAGAGTGGTTGCTTGATAATCTCAGCAAGCAAGGGCATGACAATGTAGCCAATATCTTTATCGCTGAGTATGACAAGGGTGCGGTCACAGTCGTAACCTATGAATAAGAAAAACCTGGGGTCTTGTACTCTTCAAAAATCAAATTCAAACTGCGTCAACGTCGCCTTGCCGTATGTAGGTTACTGACTTCGTCAGTTCTATCTACAACCTCAAAGCAGTGCTTTGAACAACCTGCGGCTAGTTTCCTAGTTTGCTCTTTGATTTTCATTGAGTATTGGCCTCAGGTTTCCATTTGCAATCAGAAAGGGATTTTATGTCCATTATTCAAAAACTTTGGTGGTTTTTCAAGTTAGAAAAACGCCGTTATCTAGTCGGGATTGTGGCCCTGGTCTTGGTTTCCGTCCTCAATCTCATTCCCCCCATGGTTATGGGGCGGGTCATTGATGCTATCACATCGGGGCAATTAACCCAGCAGGACCTCCTTCTTGACCTATTTTACTTGCTACTTGCGGCCTTTGGGATGTACTATCTGCGCTATGTTTGGCGGATGTATATCCTTGGGACTTCCTACCGTCTGGGGCAGATTATGCGGTCTCGCTTGTTTGAGCATTTCACAAAAATGTCTCCAGCCTTTTATCAGACCTATCGGACGGGGGACCTGATGGCGCATGCCACCAACGATATAAATGCCTTGACTCGTCTGGCAGGAGGCGGTGTTATGTCAGCGGTGGATGCCTCAATCACAGCTTTAGTGACCTTGTTGACCATGCTCTTTAGCATTTCATGGCAGATGACCCTAGTTGCCATTTTACCCTTGCCTTTCATGGCTTATGCGACCAGTCGTCTAGGGAGAAAGACCCACAAGGCCTTTGGCGAATCACAGGCAGCCTTTTCAGAACTCAATAACAAGGTGCAGGAGTCTGTATCAGGTATCAAAGTGACCAAGTCTTTCGGTTATCAGGCGGACGAGTTGAAGTCCTTTCAGGCAGTCAATGAATTGACCTTCCAAAAGAACCTGCAAACCATGAAATACGATAGTCTCTTTGACCCCATGGTTCTCTTATTTGTTGGTTCATCCTATGTCTTAACCCTCTTAGTCGGATCTTTGATGGTTCAGGAAGGGCAGATTACAGTTGGGAATCTGGTCACCTTTATCAGCTATTTGGATATGCTAGTTTGGCCTCTTATGGCTATTGGTTTCCTCTTTAATATCACTCAGCGAGGCAAGGTTTCCTACCAGCGGATTGAGGAACTGTTGTATCAGAAATCACCTGTACAAGACCCTGAGTTTCCTTTAGATAGCATTGAAAACGGGCGCTTGCAGTACGCTATTGATAGTTTTGCATTTGAAAATGAGGAAACACTGACGGATATTCACTTTAGTCTGGAAAAAGGGCAAACATTGGGCTTGGTTGGGCAAACAGGCTCTGGGAAAACATCCTTGATCAAGCTCCTTTTGCGTGAATACGATGTGGTCAAGGGAGCCATTTATCTAAATGGTCACGATATTCGGGACTATCGTCTGACAGACCTTCGTAGTCTTATGGGCTATGTCCCCCAGGACCAGTTTCTCTTTGCGACCTCTATCTTAGACAATATTCGCTTTGGAAATCCTAACTTATCACTTTCAGCAGTCGAGGAAGTGACGAAGCTAGCTCAAGTTTACCAAGACATTCTAGCCATGCCTCAAGGCTTTGATACCTTGATTGGTGAAAAGGGAGTCAGTCTCTCAGGTGGTCAAAAGCAACGTCTGGCCATGAGTCGGGCCATGATTTTAGACCCAGATATTTTGATTTTAGATGATTCCTTGTCTGCCGTGGATGCCAAGACAGAGTATGCGATTATTGACAATCTTAAGGAGACGCGAAAGGACAAGACAACCATTATTACGGCTCATCGCCTGAGTGCGGTTGTCCATGCAGATCTGATCTTAGTCCTGCAAAACGGACAAATTATCGAACGGGGCACGCACGAAGACCTACTAGCCATGGATGGCTGGTATGCCCAAACCTACCAGTCTCAGCAGCTGGAAATGAAGGGAGAAGAAGATGCAGAATAAGAAAGAACAATGGGCTGTATTGAAGCGCTTGATGTCCTATCTCAAACCTTACGGCCTCCTGACCTTTTTGGCACTCAGTTTTCTCCTAGCGACGACGGTCATTAAAAGTGTCATTCCCCTTGTGGCTTCCCACTTTATAGACCAGTATCTCAGCAATCTCAATCAACTTGCTGTGACCGTTTTGCTGGTCTACTATGGTCTTTATATCCTACAAACTATGGTACAGTATGTCGGTAATCTTCTCTTTGCGCGGGTGTCCTACAGTATTGTTAGGGATATTCGTCGCGATGCCTTTGCCAATATGGAAAAACTGGGTATGTCCTATTTTGACAAGACGCCAGCAGGCTCTATCGTCTCTCGTTTGACAAATGACACCGAGACTATCAGTGATATGTTTTCGGGGATTTTATCTAGCTTTATCTCAGCAGTTTTCATCTTTCTGACAACTCTTTATACCATGTTGGTATTGGATTTTCGTTTGACAGCATTAGTCTTGCTCTTTCTCCCCTTGATTTTCCTTTTGGTCAATCTCTATCGGAAAAAATCAGTGAAAATCATTGAGAAAACCAGAAGTCTCTTGTCAGATATCAATAGTAAGCTGGCAGAGAATATCGAGGGCATCAGGATTATCCAGGCCTTTAATCAAGAGAAGCGCCTGCAGGTAGAATTTGATGAGATTAACCAAGAACACTTGGTCTATGCCTACCGTTCTGTAGCCTTGGATGCCCTCTTTTTGCGCCCTGCCATGAGCTTGCTGAAACTCCTAGGCTATACCGTTTTGATGGCTTACTTTGGTTACCGTGGGCTTTATCTGGGAATAACGGCAGGAACCATGTATGCCTTTATCCAATACATCAACCGCCTCTTTGATCCCCTGATTGAAGTGACGCAAAACTTTTCAACCCTTCAAACTTCTATGGTTTCTGCAGGTCGTGTCTTTGCCTTGATTGACGAGAGGACCTATGAGCCTCTTCAAAAAAATGGTCAGGCCGAGTTCAAAGAAGGCAATATCCGTTTTGAACATGTGTGTTTCTCTTATGATGGTAAACACCCGATTTTGGATGATATTTCCTTCTCTGTTAATAAGGGTGAAACCATTGCCTTTGTGGGTCATACAGGTTCAGGAAAATCGTCGATCATCAATGTTCTCATGCGTTTTTATGAATTTCAGTCAGGGCGCATTCTCTTGGATGATGTGGATATCAGGGACTATAGTCAGGAAGAGCTGAGAAAAAATATCGGTCTAGTCTTGCAGGATCCCTTCCTCTATCATGGAACCATCAAGTCCAATATAGCCATGTACCAAGAGATCAGTGATGAGCAGGTTCAGGCTGCGGCAGCTTTCGTGGATGCAGATTCCTTTATTCAGGAACTTCCTCAGGGTTATGATTCCCCTGTTTCTGAGCGTGGTTCCAGCTTTTCGACTGGTCAGCGTCAGCTTCTTGCCTTTGCTAGAACAGTCGCCAGTCAGCCTAAAATCTTGATTTTGGATGAAGCGACAGCCAATATTGACTCTGAAACAGAAAGTCTGGTTCAAACTTCACTGGCTAAGATGAGACAGGGGCGGACAACCATTGCCATCGCCCACCGCCTTTCAACTATCCAAGACGCCAACTGTATCTACGTATTGGACAAGGGGCGCA
The DNA here is from genome assembly GCA_963542415.1 of uncultured Streptococcus sp. Taxonomy (GTDB): domain Bacteria; phylum Bacillota; class Bacilli; order Lactobacillales; family Streptococcaceae; genus Streptococcus. Next base: position 16,872 of record CAUTXU010000012.1, on the reverse strand, counting down.
TTATCGAGAGTGGAACCCATGAGGAACTCTTGGCTCTGGGTGGAACCTACCACAAGATGTATAGCTTGCAGGCGGGTGCCATGTCTTAATAATCTTTGAAAATCTCTTAAAACAAGGTCAGCTTTATCTGCAACCTAAAAGCTGTACTTTGATTTTCATTGAGCATAAGAAGGAAATACTTCAAATTACAGATTTCTTTCACCGCCTTTTCCATTTTGTGGTATAATGAAAAATGTTGACAAATAGTATAATAAAAACAAAGGAGAAACAGCATGCTGAAATGGGAAGACTTGCCCGTGGAAATGAAATCAAGCGAGGTTGAGTCTTACTACCAGCTTGTCTCTAAAAGGAAGGGTTCGCTGATTTTCAAGCGTTGCTTGGACTGGGTTTTAGCCTTGGTCGTACTGGTTCTGACCTCTCCCATCTTTCTCATCTTGAGCATTTGGATCAAGTTGGATAGCAAGGGGCCAGTGATTTACAAGCAAGAGCGCGTGACCCAGTACAATCGACCTTTCAAGATTTGGAAGTTCCGTACCATGGTGACGGATGCAGATAAAAAAGGGAGTCTGGTGACTTCTGCTAACGATAGCCGCATTACCAAGGTTGGCAATTTTATCCGCCGTGTCCGTTTGGACGAACTGCCTCAGTTGGTCAATGTTCTTAAAGGTGAGATGTCCTTTGTAGGGACGCGTCCTGAAGTGCCTCGTTACACAGAGCAGTATAGCCCTGAGATGATGGCAACCTTGCTTTTGCCAGCAGGGATTACCTCTCCAGCCAGCATCAACTACAAGGATGAGGATACTATCATCAGTCAAATGACGGAGAAAGGTCTGTCAGTTGACCAAGCCTATGTCGAGCATGTCCTTCCTGAAAAGATGCGCTATAACCTCGCCTATCTCCGAGAGTTTAGTTTCCTTGGAGACATCAAAATCATGTTTCAAACCGTGTTTGAAGTGCTAAAATAAAGTAGTCATGAGAAAATGAGTACAGATAAAAGGAGCAAATCAATGCCAAATTACAATATTCCATTTTCACCACCCGATATTACGGAAGCAGAAATTGCTGAAGTAGCGGATACCCTGCGTTCTGGTTGGATCACAACAGGTCCTAAGACAAAAGAACTGGAGCGTCGCTTGTCTCAATATACACAGACGCCTAAGACTGTCTGTCTTAACTCTGCGACTGCCGCTCTTGAGTTGATTTTGCGTGTCTTGGAAGTGGGACCTGGTGATGAAGTCATCGTTCCAGCCATGACCTATACAGCTTCATGTAGTGTCATCACTCATGTGGGAGCAACCCCTGTCATGGTGGATATCCAAGCAGATACGTTTGAGATGAACTATGACCTGCTTGAGCAAGCTATCACTGAGAAAACTAAGGTGATCATCCCAGTAGAGCTCGCGGGGATTGTTTGCGACTATGACCGTTTGTTCCAAGTTGTGGAGAAAAAACGTGACCTCTTTACTGCTTCAAGCAAGTGGCAAAAGGCCTTTAACCGTATTGTGATTGTCTCTGATAGTGCCCACGCTTTGGGATCTACTTATAAAGGACAACCAGCTGGTTCTATCGCTGACTTTACTTCCTTCTCATTCCATGCGGTTAAGAATTTTACAACGGCAGAGGGTGGAAGTGCGACTTGGAAAGCCAATCCAGCGATTGATGACGAAGACATGTACAAGGAGTTCCAAATCCTTTCCCTTCATGGTCAAACTAAGGATGCCCTTGCTAAGATGCAGTTGGGTTCATGGGAATACGATATCGTTACACCAGCCTACAAGTGCAACATGACCGATATCATGGCGTCACTTGGTTTGGTACAATTGGATCGTTACCCTGGCTTGCTTGACCGTCGTAAGGACATTGTGGACCGCTATGATCATGGTTTTGCAGGTTCTCGTATCCATCCATTGGCACACAAGACTGAAACTGTCGAATCTTCACGCCACCTCTACATCACCCATGTAGAAGGAGCGAGCTTAGAAGAACGCAATCTTATCATCCAAGAATTGGCCAAAGCAGGAATTGCAAGTAACGTCCACTACAAACCGCTTCCGCTCTTGACAGCCTATAAGAATCTTGGCTTTGATATGGCGAATTATCCTAAGGCTTATGCCTTCTTTGAAAATGAAATTACGCTCCCTCTTCACACTAAATTAAGCGATGAAGAAGTAGACTATATCATTGAGACTTTCAAAACAGTTTCTGAAAAAGTGCTAGCTTCATCAAAAAAATTGTAAAAAAGTCTTGACAAAGAAAAAACAAAGTATTAAAATAAGTTCAACAAATCAGAAAAGTAACTATTTTTGATCTTCAGGGAGCCTGTGGTGATTGTGAACAGGTGGTTGGAAGTAGTGAAAGTGGGCTGATTTAAAAAATGAATTTGAAACAATGAAAATTCGGTGCGCACACCTTACAGTGCAACTTGTTGTTAGACAAGGCAGAGATGTAAAGGGATAGTCCCTTTATAATTGAGGTGGCACCGCGTTACCAACGCCCTCACATGGAATTTAATTCTGTGTGTGGGCTTTTTTCATATCTTGGAACCAATACAGAAAGAGGAAATTTTATGACAACTAAAGGTTATTTTGGACAATTTGGTGGTAGTTTTGTACCGGAGCCGATTCAGGCTTTGTTGGATGAGTTGGAAGTGACATTTGACAAGTACAAGGATGATCCAGAGTTTTTGGCAGAATTTCGCCATTACTTAAAGGATTATTCAGGTCGCGAAACACCGCTCTATTTTGCAGAAAGTTTGACAGAGCACCTAGGTGGAGCTAAGATTTATCTCAAACGTGAAGACCTTAACCACCTTGGTTCTCACAAGCTCAACAACGTTTTAGGACAGATTCTTCTGGCTAAACGTATGGGCAAAAAACGAGTGATTGCGGAAACAGGAGCTGGTCAGCACGGTGTTGCGACTGCAGCGGCTGCAGCCAAGTTTGGTATGGCCTGTGATGTCTACATGGGGGCAGAGGATGTGGAACGCCAACGTCTCAATGTTTTCCGTATGGAGATGATGGGAGCAACTGTTCACGCAGTTGAAACAGGGACACGAACTCTTAAGGATGCGGTTGATGCAGCCTTTGGAGCATGGATGAATGACCTTGAAGCCTTCTATGTTCTGGGATCTGCTGTGGGACCTCACCCATATCCAACTATTGTTCATGAGTTCCAAAAGGTCATCAGTGAAGAATCTCGCCGTCAAATCTTAGAAAAAGAAGGTCGTTTACCAGACTACGTTATTGCCTGTGTAGGTGGTGGTTCCAATGCCATTGGTGCTTTTTCACAGTATGTGGCTGATGAAGAAGTTAAATTGGTTGGGGTAGAAGCTGCTGGTCACGGACTTGACACAGACAAGCACGCAGCTACTATGACAAAAGGTAGTATCGGAATTGTCGACGGCATGAAGACCTATGCAGTCTTTAAGGAAGATGGAGAGCTGGCTCCAGTTTACTCTATCTCAGCTGGTTTGGACTATCCAGGGGTTGGCCCAGAACACGCCTACTTTAAAGATTCAGGTCGCGTGGAATATGTGGCTGCGACGGATGAAGAAGCTGTTCAGGCTCTCCTCCTTCTCAGCAAGACTGAAGGAATTATCCCAGCGATTGAAAGTTCGCACGCTATTGCAGAAGCAGTTAAACGTGCACCGAAACTAAGCAAAGATGAGATTATCATCATCAATGTCTCTGGTCGTGGAGACAAGGATGTAGCTGCGATTGCAGACTACCTAGAAGCTAAAAAATAAAAGATGGAAAAATTACAGTCTTTTCTCTCACAGAGAGCTTGTGGTTGCTGGAAACAAGCAGAGAAAGCTGTAAGGTTGGGTCCATCTGAAACGAGAGAAGAAAACATAATTCTCAAGGGAGTGCCCTTTATCGCACAGCCTGTTACAGGAGGTTTCTGAGACAGGAATGAGAGATAGGAGAAATCCTATAATTGAGGTGGCACCGCGAATTTCGTCCTCACGCAAGTTATTTTGCGTGGGGATTTTTATATATTTATCGTAGATATGGCTATCAGTTTTAAATTATGCTTTATCACTAGATAAATTTCTATAAAATATTTGCGAACGAAGTGAGCATTAAACCGCTATTTCCCGCCATAGTGGTATTCTAGAGAAGCAAAGATGCTTCTCTAGGACGGAATTTTTGAGAGTAAAATAGTTCGGGGAACTATTTTAGCCTGAGCCTAGAAATGAATGAGCGAGGAGCTCAAAAATTAGGTCTTTCATTTCATGGATTTCTAAAATCATCCACTGGATAATTTTACCTCCCGTCCGCACTATTTAAGGGAAATAGAAAAAAGACAAAAAATTAAAAATAAGAAACTGAAAGGGAAATTACAATGGAACGAATCATTCATGGAGATGTCTTATCACCAATCTTGGCTTATATGCGCCTAAAGGGGCAACACAAGGTTATCTTAGAAAGTATTCCGAGAGACAAGGAAACAGCTCGTTTTTCTATCTTAGCCTATAATCCTGTTTTTGAGATTAAGTTTGAAAATGGAGTCCTTTATCAAAATGGTCAAGTGATTGATCGGGATCCTTTGGATTTCCTTTATGAAGTGACTCATAAGAGCCAGCACCATTCAGATCTACCTTTTGGTGGTGGGGCAATTGGTTTTGTTGGTTACGATATGATTTCGCTTTATGAAGAAATTGGTCAAATTCCTCAAGATACAATTGGAACGCCAGACATGCATTTCTTTGTCTATGAGAGTTACATGGTCTTTGACCACAAGAAGGAAAAAATCCATGTCATCGAGGATGCTCTCTACAGCGAGCGCAGTCAAGAAGATTTGGAAAAAGCCTTGAACCAAGTTCTTGAGGAATTACGCATTCCTGCTCCAAATGAATTTGAAGACTTGGATTTATCTCCGCTAGACTTCAAACCCCATATTGCTCCTCAGAAGTTTGAGGAAATGGTGGAAACGGTTCGTGACTTGATTCGTAATGGTGATATGTTCCAATGCGTGCTCAGTCAACGTTTCTCAGCAGAGGTTACTGGCAATCCATTTGACTTCTACAGAAATCTTCGCGTGACTAATCCATCAAATTACCTCTATTTCTATGATTTTGGAGATTATCAAATTATCGGTGCCAGTCCTGAGAGTTTGGTTTCTGTCAAAAATGGCATCGTGACAACCAATCCGATTGCGGGAACGAGACCAAGAGGTGCTACGGATGAAGAGGACAAGGCTTTGGAGACAGACCTACTTTCGGATGAGAAGGAAACAGCAGAACATCGGATGTTGGTAGACTTGGGACGCAATGATATCGGTCGCATCTCTGAAACGGCAAGTGTTCAAGTTACCAAATATATGGAAGTGGAGCTCTTCCGTTATGTTATGCATTTGACCAGCGTGGTCAAGGGGCGTTTACTTCCAGAACTCACTGCCATGGATGCCTTGAAATCAACACTTCCTGCTGGAACCGTTTCAGGAGCACCAAAGATTCGAGCGATGAGACGCATCTATGAACTGGAAATAGAAAAGCGGGGAGTATATGCAGGAGCAATTGGCTACTTGTCTGCGACGGGTGATATGGATTTTGCCATTGCCATCCGAACGATGATTCTCAAAAATCAAACAGCCTATGTGCAGGCTGGTGCAGGGATTGTCTATGATTCTATCGCCCAAAACGAATACCAAGAAACCATTAACAAAGCAAAATCTATGACTAGAATTGGAGAACTAAGACCATGATTTTATTGATTGACAACTATGATTCTTTTACCTATAACTTGGCGCAATACATCGGGAATTTTGCAGAAGTGCAGGTCTTGAGAAATGATGATCCCAAGCTGTATGAAGAAGCTGAAAAAGCAGATGGTCTGGTCTTTTCTCCTGGTCCTGGTTGGCCAGTTGATGCTGGAAAGATGGAAGACATGATTCGTGATTTTGCTGGCAAGAAGCCGATTCTTGGGATTTGTTTGGGCCACCAAGCCATCGCAGAAGTCTTTGGTGGTAAGTTAGGTTTGGCTCCAAAAGTCATGCATGGGAAACAGAGCAATATCAGTTTTGAAGCCCCATCTGTTTTGTATCAAGGCATCGAGGATGGCCGTGCGGTCATGCGTTACCACAGTATTTTGATTGAAGAAATGCCAGAAGACTTTGAAGTGACAGCTCGTTCGACTGATGACCAAGCCATCATGGGAATTCAACATAAAAACCTACCGATTTATGGCTTCCAGTACCATCCAGAGAGTATCGGAACGCCAGATGGCTTGTCTTCTATTCGGAATTTTATCGAGAAGGTTGTAAAGTGAGGAAACTAGGATGAAAGAGATTATTGAAAAACTAGCAAAATTTGAAAATTTATCAGGTGTGGAAATGACGGATGTCATTGAGCGTATCGTAACTGGGCGTGTAACGGAGGCGCAGATTGCTTCTCTCCTCTTGGCTCTTAAGATGAAGGGGGAAACACCTGAAGAACGCACAGCCATTGCCCAAGTCATGAGAGGGCATGCCCAACATATTCCAACTGAAATTCATGATGCCATGGACAACTGTGGTACAGGTGGGGACAAGTCTTTCAGCTTTAACATTTCCACAACTGCAGCCTTTGTCTTGGCTGGTGGTGGTGTTCACATGGCAAAACACGGTAACCGCTCGATTTCTTCTAAATCTGGTTCTGCAGATGTCCTCGAAGCCTTGGGTATCAACCTAGACCTCAAACCAGCTGAACTAGGTAAGGTCTTTGATAAAACTGGAATCGTCTTTCTCTTTGCTAAAAATATGCACCCAGCAATGAAATACATCATGCCAGCTCGTTTGGAATTGGGAATTCCAACGATTATGAACTTGACTGGTCCACTGATTCACCCAATGGCCTTGGAAACACAGCTTCTTGGAATTAGTCGTCCAGAACTTCTAGAAAGTACAGCTCAGGTTTTGAAAAATATGGGTCGCAAACGTGCCATCGTGGTTGCTGGACCAGAAGGATTGGATGAAGCTGGTTTGAATGGAACAACCAAGATTGCTCTTCTTGAAAATGGCGAAATCACCTTGTCAAGCTTTACTCCAGAGGATTTAGGGATGGAACGCTACGCTATCGAAGATATTCGTGGAGGCAATGCTCAGGAAAATGCAGAAATTTTGCTCAGCGTTCTTAAAAATGAACCAAGTCCATTCTTGGAAACGACAGTTTTAAATGCTGGTCTTGGTTTCTATGCTAATGGTAAGGTAGCTAGTATCAAGGAGGGGGTTGCCTTGGCCCGTCAAGTGATTGCTAGTGGCAAGGCACTTGAAAAACTCAGACTGTTACAGGAGTACCAAAAATGAGTCAGGAATTTTTAGCACGAATTTTGGAGCAGAAGGCGCGTGAGGTGGAGCAGATGGAGCTGGAGGAAATCCAGCCCCTACGCCAGACCTATCGCTTGGCAGAATTTTTGAAGAATCATCAGGACCACTTGCAGGTAATCGCTGAGGTCAAGAAGGCTAGCCCTAGTCTGGGAGATATCAATCTCGATGTGGATATTGTGCAACAGGCCCAGACTTATGAAGCGAACGGAGCAGTGATGATTTCTGTTCTGACAGATGAGGTTTTCTTTAAAGGGCATTTAAATTATCTACGAGAGATTTCCAGTCAGGTAGAGATTCCGACGCTCAACAAGGACTTTATTATCGATGAAAAGCAAATCATCCGTGCGCGCAATGCAGGTGCGACAGTCATCTTGCTTATTGTCGCAGCCTTGTCAGAAGAACGCCTCAAGGAACTTTACGACTATGCGACAGAGCTTGGCTTGGAAGTCTTGGTGGAGACCCACAATCTAGCTGAACTAGAGGTGGCCCACAGACTTGGTGCTGAGATTATTGGGGTCAATAACCGCAACTTGACCACCTTTGAAGTTGACTTGCAGACCAGTGTAGACTTGGTCCAGCACTTTAAGGAAGGTCGCTATTACATTTCTGAATCTGCCATTTTCACAGGGCAGGATGCAAAACGAGTAGCACCGTTCTTTAATGGAATTTTGGTTGGGACAGCTCTCATGCAGGCAGAAGATGTAGCCCAGAGAATCAAGGAGTTGCAAATTGACAAAGGTTAAGATTTGTGGACTATCGACCACAGAAGCGGTGGCAACAGCCGTATCAGCAGGAGCAGACTACATCGGTTTTGTCTTTGCACCTAGTAAAAGACAGGTGACTTTGGAAGAGGCTGCTGAGCTGGCAAAGCTCATTCCTGTAGATGTAAAAAAGGTTGGCGTATTTATCTCACCAAGTCGGGCAGAACTGCTAGAAGCGATTGAAAAAGTTGGCTTGGACTTGGTTCAAGTTCACGGTCAGGTGGCAGATGAGTTGTTTGAGGATTTGCCTTGTGCCAGCATTCAGGCTGTACAGGTGGATGGAGATGGGCATGTGCCCAATTCTCAGGCAGATTATCTACTCTTTGATGCCCCTGTGGCTGGGAGTGGCCAGACCTTTGACTGGGGGCAACTGGATACGGCAGAACTAGCACAACCATTCTTTATCGCAGGTGGGCTTAATGAAGACAATGTAGCAAAAGCAATTCAACACTTTACTCCCTATGCAGTCGATGTATCAAGCGGAGTGGAGACAGATGGACAAAAAGATCAGGAAAAGATTAGAAGATTTATAGAGAGGGCAAAGAATGGCATATCAAGAACCAAATAAAGATGGATTTTACGGAAAATTCGGTGGACGTTTCGTCCCAGAAACATTGATGACAGCAGTTTTGGAGTTGGAGAAGGCCTACCGTGAAAGTCAGGCAGACCCAAGTTTCCAAGAGGAATTAAACCAACTCTTGCGCCAGTATGTGGGGCGTGAAACTCCTCTTTACTACGCAAAAAACTTGACCCAGCATATTGGCGGAGCCAAGATTTATCTTAAACGTGAAGACCTCAACCATACAGGGGCTCACAAGATTAACAATGCCTTGGGACAAGTTCTTCTGGCTAAACGCATGGGTAAAAAGAAAATTATCGCTGAAACAGGTGCTGGTCAGCACGGTGTGGCAACTGCAACTGCTGCAGCCCTCTTTAACATGGAATGTACTATCTACATGGGTGAGGAAGATGTCAAACGCCAAGCCCTTAATGTCTTCCGTATGGAGCTTTTGGGAGCTAAGGTTGAGGCCGTGACAGATGGTTCGCGCGTGCTTAAGGATGCGGTCAATGCAGCCCTTCGTTCATGGGTGGCTAATATCGATGATACCCACTATATCCTTGGTTCTGCCTTGGGACCTCATCCTTTCCCAGAAATCGTTCGTGACTTCCAAAGTGTCATCGGTCGAGAAGCCAAACAACAGTACCGTGACTTGACAGGTCAAGATTTGCCAGATGCCCTAGTAGCCTGTGTTGGTGGTGGTTCTAATGCCATCGGTCTCTTCCATCCATTTGTGGAAGATGAGTCTGTAGCCATGTATGGAGCTGAAGCGGCAGGACTTGGTGTGGATACAGAGCACCACGCAGCTACCTTGACCAAGGGTCGTCCAGGTGTTCTTCACGGTTCCCTCATGGATGTGCTCCAAGATGCTCATGGTCAAATTCTTGAGGCCTTCTCTATCTCAGCAGGTTTGGACTATCCTGGTATCGGTCCAGAACATTCTCACTACCACGATATCAAACGTGCCAGCTATGTTCCTGTGACAGACGAGGAAGCCTTGGAAGGATTCCAACTCTTGTCTCGTGTGGAAGGGATTATCCCAGCCTTGGAATCTAGCCATGCTATCGCCTTTGCGGTGAAATTGGCCAAAGAACTTGGACCAGACAAGTCTATGATTGTCTGTCTATCAGGTCGTGGGGACAAGGATGTGGTTCAAGTCAAAGACCGCTTGGAAGCAGATGCAGCAAAGAAGGGAGAAGCTCATGCCTAAGACACTAACAGAAAAATTGAATGCTATTAAAGCAGCTGGAAAAGGAATTTTTGTTCCCTATATCATGGCTGGAGACCATGAAAAAGGTTTGGATGGACTCGGTGAAACAATCCACTTTTTAGAAGATTTGGGTGTCTCTGCCATTGAAGTGGGCATTCCCTTTTCGGATCCAGTTGCAGATGGACCTGTTATCGAAGAAGCAGGCTTACGCAGTCTAGCCCACGGAACTTCTACCCAGGCTTTGGTAGAAACCTTGAAAACCATTGAAACAGAGGTCCCACTGGTCATTATGACCTACTTCAACCCCCTCTTTCAGTATGGCGTGGAGAACTTTGTCAAAGATCTGGCTGATACAGCTGTGAAGGGCTTGATTATCCCAGACCTGCCTCATGAACATGCTAATTTTGTAGAGCCATTTTTGGCAGAAACAGACATCGCTTTGATTCCTTTAGTAAGTTTGACGACAGGAATTGAGCGTCAGAAAGAGTTGATTGATGGGGCAGAAGGTTTTGTCTATGCTGTTGCTATCAATGGGGTGACAGGGAAATCTGGCAATTACCGCGCAGACTTGGACAAGCACTTGGCACAACTTCATCAAGTGGCCGACATCCCAGTCTTGACAGGATTTGGTGTATCTAGTCAAGCTGATGTAGAACGCTTCAATGCGGTGTCAGATGGCGTTATCGTCGGTTCGAAAATTGTAAAAGCTCTCCACCAAGGAGAGCCGATTGAGGACTTTATCAAACAAGCAGTAGCTTACCAAAAATAATCACACAAGCAGCAAGTAAGAGGAAAGGCACGAAAGGAAGTCTTTCCTTTTTCTTTTGCAGGAGAAAGACCAGAATGCCCGTCGCAGAAGCGAATTGAATCAAGATCAGTAGTTCGGTCATACTAAAGATGAGAGCGCAAGAAGCTAGAAAGAGAAAATCCCCTGCCCCCATGCGGATATCGATAAAATGAGCCAGAACTCCAATGATAAGGAAGAAGACCATGACTAGATTCCAGCCAGAGCAGGCCATGAGGATGAGGTGGAAAGTCATCCAGACCAGTAAGGGATATTCCTGATGGCGAAAGTCGTAGATGCCCAAGGTCAAGCCAGTAGTGATGAGGATGACTTGTCCTATGGAAATCAAGCCCCAAGACCAAGCCAGAAAGAGGAGTCCCAAGCCCAACTCAAGAAGGGCATACCAGACAGGATAGCGAGCCTTGCAGTAGCGACAATGAAAGCGATTAAAGACCTGCGAGAGGATAGGAATCAAATCCAACGGACGCAAACGAGTCTGACAGGCATCGCAGTGACTAGCAGGTTGGATAATGGATTGCTCTGGAAAACGGTCAATGACCAAACCAAGAAAGGAAGCGAGAATGCTCCCGACAAGAAAAAAATAAATATCAATCATACTTATCTATTCGTAAAAAATAGGAGAAGTAGTATAATTATAATAAAGAAACATAGACAAGATGGTGAGGCAAAGATGACAATTCGTTTTGAAGAAAAGGTGAGCACAGAAAACGCTCAGATCGTATGCCAATGGTCCAACTCCCTAGGCAAATCCTTTCAAGAACAATGGATGGGAACAATGGTTCCTTTTCCCTTGACAATTCAAGTCTTGCAAGATTTGGAAGGAATCTTTTCAATCTTTGAAGGACAAGAGTTTGTGGGGCTAATACAAAAAATCAGGCTAGAAGACAGCAATCTTCATATTGGAAGATTTTTTATCAACCCCCAGAAACAGGGGCAAGGCTTAGGTAGCCAGGCTTTAAGGAAATTTGTTAGTTTGGCCTTTGAAAATGAAGACATAGATACTATTTCTCTAAATGTCTACGAGGCAAATCAAAGAGCTCAGAATCTTTACCAAAAAGAAGGATTTGAAATCGTTCAGATGGTTGAAGAACCTGAACGGAAATACATCATGAAAAAGAGTAGATAGAAAGTAAAAAAGAGGCTAGGAAAAGTCTTTGAAATCAGAAAAACGCATAGTATCCAGTTTGAACAACCTTGATATTATGCGTTTCATTTTGGGAAGATTTACTTCGTTTTCTCCTGAAATTGAGTTCCTGTCCAGTCTTCCTCTTGTATTAAATTTTTAATCAAACTCAACATGTTTCTGTTTAAACAATTCAATTTTATCATTACAGTAAGTGATTAAATCTTTAGCTTTTTCAAGTGTATAGCCTTTTTCAGATACAGATTTCACTTTCTTCTCATCAAAATAGTAGCCAGTCAAGCCCCTGACTTCTTCTGATAATGTAAGATAGTAGCCTGTTTCGATTCCCTCGTCTAAATTCTTTGAAAGAGACTTCATCAAACGTCCAAAGAGGGACTTCTTAGTTTTTTCATCACTGGAGTTATTCCCTAAGTTTGTTGAAATCAAGCCTGGATGGTAAGAATTGACGGTGATTCTTGAACCTCTTAAAAAGAAATCTCTTGCTAGATAGCGTGTCATCCAAATAGTGTAAAGTTTGGAATTATTGTAGGCTAAACTAGGATTGTAATTTTTCTCAAAGCCAAAGTCTAAATCCTTAACTTTAGCAAAATGATGCATATAAGAGGAGGTATTGATGACACGACCGTCAGGCGATTTTTCTAACAAGGGACTTAGCTCAGTTGTTAAAATATAGGGAACCAGGACAGATAACATAAATGTCAACTCGACATTTTCAGCACTAGCTTTTCGTTCTTTCCCTCCATACAGTCCTGCATTATTAAACAAGACATCGATGCTTGGAAAGTCTCGCTTGATTTCCTCCACAAATTGAAAAACATCGTCTAATTCGGAAAAATCTGCAAGGTAGCTAGAAATTCTGCCTCTCAAGGAAACTGCCCGAACCTCTTGAAGCGCTAGCTCAAGTTTTTGAGGATTTCGACCATGAAGAATGACCTGATGACCTTCACTGGCCAATTTCTTTGCCAAATGTTTACCGATACCGTCAGTAGCACCTGTAATCAGAACTGTTTTGACCATATTAGTCCTCCAAGAAAGCCAGTAGTTCTTTTGAAAATTCGTCTGCATATTGGAATATCGAACCGTGGCCAGCATTTGGATAGATAATCAGCTTACTATCTTTTATTTTCTCATGCATATCATAAGAATTTTCTGTTGGAACCTGCATATCCTTATCCCCGTTGACGATTAAGGTTGGTTGAGTGATAAATTTTAGGTCGTCTTGAGAATCTTTCCCCCAACGTTTAATAGCTTTGAGTTGAGTTAGGAATCCTGATACGTTCATGTCTTTATCCGCAAATTCCTCTGTTCTCATCCCCATTCGTCCTAGGACTTTCAAAGCTTCGATTTTCCCTTGTTCATCATGATTATAGAAGATATAGCGTTTAGGATCGATGCGCTCGAGTCCCGCTTTAAACATATAGTTAAAGGTTTTCCCTGTTACCTTATCGACCTCTTTTCCACCTCGAGGACCTGTTCCAGCCAAGATTAAACGATTGACTAGAGTAGGATTTATTCGGATGATTTCTTGGGCAATCATACCTCCCATAGAAAGGCCAAGAAGATTGATTTTATCGTAACCAAGCACTTTTACAAAGTCAATTGTCTGCTTAGCCATTCCAGGAATCGTCGAAGCAACTTTGCCTTGACTGGATCCAACACCAGGAAGATCGACTACAATGACATGGTGTTTTTCAGCAATCAAGTCTAATAGTTTTGGATCCCAGTTGTCGAGAGTTGCTGCCAAATGGACGAGCATTACTAGAGGAAGTTTTGATTTTCCTTTACTAAGTTCGCGATAAGCAATTTGATTTTCTTGGACAGTGATGTATTGATTTTTTGTTGTAATATATGACATGATTTTTTCCTTTTTTATTTCTTAAAGCTGAGAACTGTTTTACCACGAGAGCGACCGTTAGCAATCTTGTCTAAGGCGCTATTTACCTCTTCAAATGGATAAACTGTATCGATGGATGGTTTGATTTCTAATTTACTAAAGAGGTCAGCTACCTCTTGTAATTGAGCGCCATTGCTTTCTACAAAGATGAAATGATAGTGAACACCATATTTTTCCGCCATCTTATCAAATTTGCGACCTGCTAGGCCAAGAATCATCTGTTTCCATTTTGGCAGGTTCATACGTTTAGCAAAGGCACCGTTTGGCATGGCACGAAGGGAAACAAGGTGCCCACCTTTTTTCATGATAGACATTTGTTTTTCAGTTTCAGCTCCACCGAGAGTATCGAGGACATAATCAACCTGGCTAACAGTTTTTGTATAATCCTCTGTTTTGTAATCGATAAATCTATCTGCTCCTAGTTTCAAGACACGCTCAGCACTATCTCCAGAACCGTTGGTAATGACTTTCAAACCTTTGGCCTTGGCAATCGGAATGGCCATTCCACCGACACCTCCAGTACCACCAGAAATAAAGATCGTTTTCCCAGCTTGAGCGCCCATGAGGTCAAGAGCCTGCATGATGGTCAAGGCAGTAAGAGGAACAGCAGCGGCTTCCTCGTCTGATAGATAGTCTGGAACCTTGGCTAAGGCTTGGCTATCGACAGCTAGGTATTCTGCAAAGGCACCGATATGGTCGAGTGGGAGACGTCCAAAAACTCGGTCTCCGACTTTGAAATTTTTGACTTGTCTACCTGTCGCCTCAACGATACCGACTACTTCATTCCCCGCAGTTTGAGGAAGTTTGTAAGGGACAATCATCTTGACTTCTCCTCGGGAAATCATGTTATCGAGAGGATTAACACCAGCAGCGGTGACTTTGACCAAGACTTGTTTGTCTGTAATACCTGGTTTAGTGATTTCTGTGATGTTCAGTGTGATATTGTTTTTGTTATAAGCAGTATGTTGTGCGACTTTCATATGTTTTCTCTTTTCTTTTTTAATACGGTTTAATAAACTTGTACCTAATACAAGTATATGTTGTTTCCAGTAAAAACTGACTTGTTATCAAATCAGTTTCGGACTTGTTTGGCTTGTTTATATAGATTGTCAATGACATCTTCTAAAGTTTGATTTGCTAATTCCTTCTCTAGTTGAGATTCGGCACTAGCGAAAAGCGGTGAAACTGCTCCTTGGATATGTTTTCCAACGGGACAATCGGGATTACTATTTTGATGAACAGGGAATAAACTAATGTGATTGATTTCTTGAGTAGCATAGTAGATCTCTAGTAAAGTCATTTTCTTTGGAGACTTACTGAGTTGATAACCTGTTTTTCCTTGCTGGGAATGAATCAAATCTGCATTTTTCAATAAGGCAATCACCTTTCGAATGTAACTAGCGTTAGTCCCAACACTAATAGCTAGTGCTTGAGAACTTAAGGTTTCCTTGCTTTCACTAATCATTGTTAAGATATGCAAAGCAACTGAGAATTTTGTATCCATCTGAACTCCTTTTTATAAACCTGTATCAGATACAAGAACAAATATATCATAAATAAAAAGAAAAGCAAGACTTTTGTTTTAAATTTTTTAAAATTTTGAGTGCAATCAGATTAGATATGTCTGGAAAGGGTGTTCACAAAATTATATCTTTACTATCCATTGGTTGACCAGAAGTAGAACAGATACGAAAAAAAGCCTTTACTCAAGGCTTTTCCTGTTGTATTTAGATGCCCCCTACAGGGATCGAACCTGTGACCCACGGATTAAGAGTCCGCTGCTCTGCCAGCTGAGCTAAGGAGGCAAATAAAAAAGCTGTATTGGTGCCGAAACTTCACGGTTTGTATTGAACCCGCGCAATTAAGCAGGTGGGCAACTCGCTCTAACTGAAGCTGTTTCCGTGTGAGACGGCCTACATGCTGTTAGAAGACTTTTGTTTCCCTAATAATACAAAAAATAGTCGGTCAACACTTAAGTGTGAAGTCGTACACCACAGCGTTTCTATGTTTATATGATACCACTTTTTCAAAAAAAATCAAGAGGAAAGTGCAATTTTTTGAAAAGGATTTCAGATTTTTCGCAAACGGTCGATAGCTTCCTTTCTTTGAGCCAAAGCCCGTTCATATTTACCAGTATCTTCTGGGGTGAAATAGTGGTGATTTTGGATTTTTTCTGGCAAATAGTTTTGCTTGACCCAATTTCCAGGATAGTTGTGTGGATAGAGATAGTCTTGGGCGTTACCCAATTCCTTGCTACCACTATAGTGGCCATCGCGAAGATGTCGTGGAATGGGCAAATGCCCTGATGTTTTGAGGTCAGCAAGAGCCTTGTCCATAGCCACATAGGCTGAGTTGGACTTGGGAGAAAGGGCCAAATCAATGACGACATTGGCAATGAGAATGCGGGCTTCTGGGAAACCAATCTTTTGAGCGGCATCCAGAGCAGTCACGGTATGAATCTGGGCTTCAGGATTGGCCAAACCGATATCTTCATAGGCGATAACGGTCAAGCGACGAGCGAGACTAGGCAAATCGCCAGCCTCAATCAAGCGGGCAGCATAGTGGAGACTAGCATCCACATCAGAGCCACGGATGGACTTTTGCAGGGCTGAGAGGACGTCGTAGTGACCATCCCCATCCTTATCCATGGTAATGTAGCTCCGCTGCAGGCTATTTTCCATGATATCAAGGGTGATATGGCGGATGCCCTTGTCATTTTCGGGGGTAGAGAGAACAGCCAAGTCCAGTGAGTTAAAGGCAGAACGCAAGTCTCCGTTTGTAGAGGTGGCAATGAAGTCCAGCGCATCCTCATCTAGTTCCACTGGGAAATCAAAACCACGCTCAGGGTTACTTAGTGCTATCTGAAGGGCCTTTTTTACATCTTGATTGGACAAGGGTTCTAACTCAAAAATTTGAACACGGCTACGAATGGCAGGAGTGACAGAAAAGAAAGGATTTTCAGTCGTAGCCCCAATCATGATGACCAGACCACTTTCCAAGAGTGGCAGAAGAAAGTCTTGCTTGGTCTTGTCAAGACGATGAATCTCGTCTAGCAGGAGAACTAGTCCTCCAGAGAATCTTGCTTCCTCGGCGATTTCTTGCAGTCGCTTTTTACTATCAACTGTCGCATTGAAAGTTCGAAAGGCATACTTGGTCGTCCCTGCGATGGCAGAGGCAATACTGGTCTTGCCGAT
>CAUTXU010000011.1:0-21751 GCA_963542415.1 uncultured Streptococcus sp. | reverse complement strand
CTTTTTCCTGGCAATAATGTAACTGGTAAGAAGTAACCTGTTGTTGCGACTTCCTTGCCTTCAATCTTCTGTAAGAGAAGGTCAACAGTGAGGCAGGCAATCTCTTCCAAAGGTTGCTTGATAGTAGCTAGTTGAGGATAGTAATTCTCGATAAAGTAAGTCCCATCATATCCGATGACCTTGAGCTCTTCTGGGACAGAAATTCCCAGTTCCTGAGCAATTTTAATGACCAGAATAGCTGTCAAATCATCTGAAGCAAAGATGGCATCTGGTTTTTGGCGGGTCAAGATATTCTTGATTTCCATTTCTTTTCTGACAGGAGAAAAGTCACTGGAAACATTGATAATAGGAGCTTTGGGGAGTACAGAAGCAAAACCAGCGTGGCGTAGTCCAGTTGGCGAATTGGAATTGTCATTCCCTGTAATCATGATGATAGATTGGGCGCCTGTCTTAACCAAGGTCTGGGCAGCAAGAACCCCACCAGCATAGTTGTCAGAGGAAACGACAGGAATATCTGGTGACAGATTTCGGTCAAAGGAAATAATTGGTGCCGTCACGCGATTGTAGTCTTCGATTCCCAAGTTGTGACTACCCGAAATGATGCCGTCCACCTGATTGGCTTCCAACATTTCGATGTATTCACGTTCCTTTTCAGAATCGTGCTCACTGTTGCAGATGATGGTCTTGTACCCATTTTTGAAGAGTTGGTGTTCCAGCTTATCAATCAATTCTGCATAGAAAACATTGGAAATATTGGGGAAAATCAAACCGATTAACTTAGCGGACTTTCCTTGTAGACTACGAGCCAGGTTGTTGGGTTTGTAGCCCAATTCTCGCATGGCTTCATTGACCTTTTGAATGGTTTTCTCTGATAAATAGCCTTTTTTATTGATAACCCGAGAAACGGTAGTAGGGCTGACGCCTGCAAGTTTGGCGACATCAGTTAGTTTTGCGACCATAATCTAATTCATAGTAAGTTCCAGTTGGGTTTCCAGATTTGATGAGGATCCCATTTTGGTCCTCATGTGGGAAGACACGACCAGAAAATACTTTTTCTCCTTTATTGATGAAAATTTCAAAGACAGAGTTATCGATGAAAATTGTAGCAGTAGTAGCCTGATTATCGATAGGGCAAGAACGAGTAGTTCCAAATTCTTGGGCATACTGTTCACCAGCCTGGCTACGATCCACTGTCACTTGACCATTTACAAGGTCAAAGTTGATTGAAAGTCCCTTGCCTTCTTTATCAGCAAGTAAGACAATCTCGCTTTGGCTATTGGCTTCCAAGTTGAGTTCAAGTTCGTAAGTGTTCTTTGTTTGAGTACGGTTTGAGAAGGCTTCTTCAGAAGTACGAAGGTCCTTGATAGCTGGGACTGGGTATTGGTAGAGTTTACCGTCTTTGATAGTGAGTTCCTTGACCAAAGAGAAGGTTCCTTGGTGGTCAAAACGGTCAGATGGGTAAGAAACATCTGGCAAGCCAAGCCAGCTAACTGCTAGAGCGCGTCCGTCAGGAGCGTTGAAGGCTTGGGTAGCATAGGCTTCGAAACCGTAATCCATGTTTTGAAGTTGAGACACGTCTACCATTTTAGCATTTTCTGGGTCAAAGGAAGCCCCGATTTTATACATATTTGGATAGATATTGTCGTAGTCTAGAACATCTTTATCCAATCCTTGTGGGCAGTAGAGAAGGACAGGTTGCTCCCCTACAAAGACCAGATTTGGACATTCCATCATGTAGGCAGTGCGGTCGTTAGCAAAGTCAAGGTTGCCAACTGCTTGCCAGTTTGTGTAGTCATTGTCAATAGCTTTGTAGAGACGGACGAAGCCTTTTTTCTCCAAGTCCTGTCCACCGATGATGGCATAGTATTGACCTTTAAAATTAAAAATTTGCGGATCTCGGAAGTGGTCAGTAGAGTCTGCTGGCTGGTCGATCAAGATCTTGTCAATCTTTGTAATCTTGCCATCCTTATCCATCAAAGCTCCAATCTGGTAAGGGTGACGGATCCAGTTTTCATCACGGACATTTCCTGTATAAAATAGGAACAAGTTATCGCCAAACTGCATGGCAGAACCAGAGTAGGCACCGTGGCTATCTAATGGAGTATCAGGCAAAACTTTGACACCAGTTTCTGTGAAGTGAACCAAGTCCTCACTTTCCAATTGCACCCAAGATTTCAAACCGTGGGCTGCACCAAAAGGAAAGTTCTGATAAAAAACAATCCACTTCCCATCAAAGTAAGAAAAGCCATTTGGGTCGTTGAGAAGTCCTGTTTTTGGCTCAACATGGTAATGAGTATGCCATGGAGATTGTGCCATATTTTCCTTTATATGTTGAATTTCTTCTTGCGTCCAATCTTGATAAAGTCTGTAACGACGCTCAGTTGTCCATTCCATTCATTCATTCCTCCAAAAATCTTATCACTTTTAATAGTAACCGTTTTCGATAAAAAATGCAAGCCTTTTATGTTAAAAAAGAGAAAAAACTGTCAAACGTTTATCATAAATTTAATGCAGGAAATTAATCAACTTTTCAAGAAAATATGAAAGATAATGAAACAAAAGCCTTTTAACTAAGATTTCAAACTTATTTTTTCAAGGAATACCTGATAAAACAGTCAAAAATAATCAATCTAAAGCGCGCCTACTAAGTGGATAGAATATTTTTCTGCAAAACGCTTGACATATTTCTAAAACATGATAAAATAATAGTCGTAAGGGCGGATAAAATCGCTTTCAAACAAGAACAAAATTTTATATAAGGAGATTTTTGCAAATGAACAATCAGGAAATTGCAAAAAAAGTCATCGATGCCTTGGGCGGACGTGAAAATGTCAACAGTGTTGCCCACTGTGCGACTCGTCTTCGTGTCATGGTCAAAGATGAAGGAAAAATCAATAAAGAAGTGATTGAGAACTTGGAAAAAGTTCAAGGTGCTTTCTTTAACTCAGGTCAATACCAAATCATCTTTGGTACAGGTACAGTTAACAAAATGTACGATGAAGTTGTTGCACTTGGTTTGCCAACATCATCTAAAGATGACATGAAAGCAGAAGCTGCTAAACAAGGGAACTGGTTCCAACGTGCTATCCGTACTTTCGGTGACGTTTTCGTTCCAATCATCCCAGTTATCGTAGCGACAGGTCTCTTCATGGGTGTGCGTGGTCTCTTGACTGCTCTTGGAATGACACTTCCAGCTGACGTGACAACTTACACTCAAATCTTGACAGATACAGCCTTCATCATCTTGCCAGGTTTGGTTGTGTGGTCAACCTTCCGTGTATTTGGTGGTAACCCTGCCGTTGGTATCGTTCTAGGTATGATGCTTGTTTCTGGCTCACTTCCAAATGCTTGGGCAGTTGCTTCAGGTGGTGAAGTAACTGCTATGAACTTCTTTGGTTTTATCCCTGTTGTTGGTTTGCAAGGTTCCGTTCTTCCAGCCTTCATCATCGGGGTTGTCGGAGCTAAATTTGAAAAAGCTGTCCGCAAGGTTGTTCCAGATGTCATTGACCTCTTGGTAACACCATTCGTGACACTTTTGGTGATGTCTATCCTTGGACTCTTTGTCATCGGACCAGTCTTCCACGTTGTTGAAAACTACATCCTTCTTGGAACAAAAGCACTCCTTAGCTTGCCATTTGGTCTTGGTGGTTTCTTGATTGGTGGGGTTCACCAATTGATCGTCGTGTCAGGTGTGCACCACATCTTCAACTTGCTTGAAGTTCAATTGCTTGCTGCTGACCATGCTAACCCATTCAACGCTATCATCACAGCTGCTATGACAGCTCAAGGTGCTGCGACTGTTGCGGTTGGTGTTAAAACTAAAAATCCAAAACTGAAAACACTTGCTTTCCCAGCTGCTCTTTCTGCCTTCCTCGGTATTACAGAGCCTGCTATCTTCGGGGTGAACTTGCGCTTCCGTAAACCATTCTTCCTTTCATTGATTGCTGGTGCAATCGGTGGTGGATTGGCTTCTATCCTTGGACTTGCTGGTACTGGTAATGGTATCACTATCATCCCTGGTACAATGCTTTACATCGGTAACGGACAACTTGCACAATACCTTCTTATGGTAGCTGTATCATTTGCTCTTGGTTTTGCTCTTACTTACATGTTTGGTTACGAGGACGAAGAAGAAGTTGCTACTGAAGCGACGACAGAACGTTTGGTCCAAGAAGAAACAACTGGTAACATTCCAGCAACTCTTCAAAATGAAACACTTGTAACTCCTATCGTCGGTGATGTTGTAGCTCTTGCTGATGTTAATGACCCAGTCTTCTCAAGTGGAGCTATGGGACAAGGTATCGCTGTGAAACCAAGCCAAGGTGTGGTATATGCACCAGCTGATGCTGAAGTTTCAATTGCCTTTCCAACAGGACACGCTTTTGGTTTGAAAACAACTGATGGTGCTGAAGTCTTGATCCACGTTGGTATCGACACTGTAACAATGAACGGTGAAGGTTTTGAAGCAAAAGTTGCTCAAGGTGACAAGGTGAAAGCTGGCGATGTTCTTGGAACATTTGACTCAAACAAAATCGCTGCAGCTGGACTTGATGATACAACAATGGTTATCGTTACAAACACAGCTGACTACGCTTCAGTAGCTCCAGTCGCAACAGGTTCAGTTGCTAAGGGGGATGCTGTGATCGAAGTGAAAATCTAATCAATCCTCTCTAATGTGAAAACGAACAAATGACATGTTTGTTCGTTTTTGCTTGAATGGTAAGATTTACAGAGGAAAATCTAAAAAATAGAGAAATTTAGACTTTCGAAATATGCTATAATAAAGAAAATAAAAACAAGAGGTTTATCATGACAAAATTATATGGAAGCTTGGAAGCGGGCGGTACAAAGTTTGTCTGTGCTGTCGGTGATGAAAACTTTAACGTTGTAGAAAAAACACAATTTCCAACAACAACTCCAATCGAAACAATCGATAAAACCATCGAGTTCTTCTCAAAATTCGATAACCTTGCTGGTCTTGCAGTTGGTTCATTTGGTCCGATTGATATTGACAAAAACTCAAAAACTTATGGCTTTATCACAACAACTCCAAAACCTCACTGGGCAAATGTAGACTTGCTTGGTGCCCTTCGTCGCGCCCTTAACGTGCCAATGTACTTCACAACAGACGTAAACAGCTCGGCTTACGGTGAAGTGGTTGCCCGTAACAATGCTGGTGGTCGTATCGAAAACTTGGTTTACTACACAATCGGTACAGGTATCGGTGCAGGTGTCATCCAACGTGGTGAGTTTATCGGCGGTGTGGGTCACCCTGAGATGGGTCATTACTATGTGGCTAGACACCCAATGGATATTGAAAAAGAGTTTAAGGGTGTTTGTCCTTTCCATAAGGGATGTCTGGAAGGCTATGCAGCTGGTCCAAGTTTGGAAGCTCGTACAGGTGTTCGTGGGGAAAATATTGAACTCAACAACCCTGTTTGGGATGTTCAAGCCTACTATATCGCTCAAGCTGCAGTTAATGCAACTGTAACTTTCCGCCCAGATGTCATCGTCTTTGGTGGTGGGGTCATGGCTCAACAGCATATGTTGGATCGTGTCCGCGAGAAATTTACATCTCTTCTCAATGGCTACCTACCAGTACCAGATGTGCGTGACTACATCGTAACACCAGCAGTCGCAGGAAATGGTTCTGCCACACTTGGGAACTTTGTTCTTGCAAAAGAAGTTTCAAAATAAAGCACAAAATCCGCTTGGGAAACCAAACGGATTTTTGTTTGAAGAAAATGTTTTTTTGAGCCTTTCCTTAAGTGATTACGGACGGTAGCGACTTTCTTCGAAATTCCATACCTAAACTTTGAGCCTAATGTCTCAAAGTTTCCGAACACCTGAAACCATTAGATTTCAGGTGTTTCTATCACGGCGGAAAGGCTAGGTAAGTCCTCGCTTCACTATCGAAAAATAGGTATGATTTCCATACCAAAGTATATTTAGTATCAAGCTATAGTCAATCTACGCTCTAAAAATCCGCTTGGGAAACCAAACGGATTTTTTATGTGTCAAAGCATTTGCCAGAAAAAGTCGATAATATAGGTCAGACCGTAGGTATAAACCACGAGGGTAAAGGGCTTGGTCAGAATGATGATGGTCATATAGCGCTTGAAACTCATCTTGGTCAGGGCAGCCAGCATACAGAGAAAGTCAGCTGGACTAATGGGCCAAATCATCATAAAGATAAAGAAACGGTCAAAACGATTGCCCTTATCCAACCAGCCGATATACTTGTCATAGGTGCGCTTGCTGACGACAGACTGGACAAAGGCAGCCCCATAGAGGCGCACCAGATAAAAGATAATGGCACAGCCAATCACGATGCCGATATAGTTGTAGATAGTCCCGATGATGTGCCCGTAGATAAAGACACCAGCCACCGAGGTCAAGGCCCCAGGAATGATAGGGACGACCGTTTGTAAAATCTGTAAAAAGATAAAGAGAGGTGGCCCCCAGATACCTGCCTGCTGGATAAAGGCAGAGAGGGTTTCCTTAGACTGTAAAATCCCAGCCTGATAAGCCCAAATACAGAAAATCAAACTCCCAACCCCACCGACAATCGATGAGATATTGATAACTTGCTGTAGAAGGGGAGAAACAGCTTTCATTTGTTTATCCTGTGACATGTAAACTCCTCATAGATAGTATAACTCTACTATACCATATTTTGGAGGAGAAAGGGGGAAGATTGCTTTTACAATGGGAAGAGTGATGGATTTTGAGGCTAAACATGCTATAATAAAGGGAGCAGACAAGTAGCAAAGGAGAGAGTATGATACAGGTAAAACCAGAATTGGAGATAGAAAAACAACTGATCAGCCAACTGGTAACTGGGGAAAGTCAATGGACTTACAGAGATGACCTTAAAACAGAAGAGCAATTATGGGAAAACTTCTTTGAAAAGCTAGCCCAGAACAACGTGGCTCTATTGGCAGATCATCCCCTGACAGAACAGGAAAAACGCCAGATAAAGAATCAACTGAACTTTGTTAGCTACTATGATGCGGCCAAGTGGTTGGTCGGCGAAAATGGCATTGCCAAGGTTGAGGTTCAGAGAGAAGATGCTAGTTTGGGGACTATCCGTTTATCTGTCATTTGGCGAGACAATATCGCAGCTGGTAAGTCTAGTTATGAGGTTGTCAACCAAGTCGAGAGAGATAAGATAAATCCTCAGGATCAAGACCGCAGGCTAGATGTGACCCTCTTGATCAATGGCCTTCCAATGATTCAGATTGAGCTTAAAAGTCCCAGAGTTGCTTTTCTAGATGCCTTTCATCAAATTAAGAAGTATGATAGAGAAGGAAAGTTCCGTGGCATCTACTCTAGCTTACAGATGTTTGTTGTGACCAATAAAGTAGACACACGCTATATCGCTGCGGCTAGGGAAAATAAACTCAACAAGCAATTTCTAACCAAGTGGGTGGATAAGGACAATCATCCTGTGACAAACTTGACTAGCTTTGCCCACGAAGTCCTTTCCATCCCTCGTGCCCATCAGATGGTCATGCAGTATTCTGTCCTTGATGATAGCAAGAAAGCTCTTATCCTCTTGCGCCCTTATCAGATTCATGCAATCGAAGCAGTGCAAGAAGCTTCTCGCCATCAAGCATCAGGCTATGTCTGGCATACGACAGGTTCAGGGAAGACCTTGACCTCCTATAAGGTAGCTCGGAATCTCCTCCAAATTCCATCCATCCAAAAGACGATTTTTGTCGTTGATCGTAGAGACTTGGACCAACAGACCACTTCGTCATTTCTCTCCTATGCGACCAATGATGTCATTGATATTGATGAGACGGATAATACTCATGATTTGGTAAAGCGACTAGGAAGTAATGATAAGCGTGTGGTGGTAACGACCATCCAGAAAATGACTACCATGATGCGTAAGTTTGAACAAGGTCTTTACCAAAGAGATGCGGACAAAATCAAGGGTCTTCGAGTGGCCTTTGTCGTGGATGAATGCCACCGTGCCGTAACACCTCAAACACAAAAAGACATTAAGGCCTTTTTCCCACAGTCGCTCTGGTATGGTTTTACAGGAACACCCATCTTTAAGGAAAATAAACGCCAGCAAGTCGGTGATTTAGCCCAAACCACCCAGCAACAGTACGGTGACCGTCTCCATGAGTATACGGTTAAGGAAGCCATCCATGATGGAGCTGTTTTAGGCTTTAAGGTAGATTATCGCAATACCATCATCACGGATAAATCCGAAAATGACCTACCAGATACTGTCTACGAGGATGAGGAACATATGCTGGAAGTCTTGGATGCCATTATCAATAAATCCCGTCAACAGTTAGGCTTCCAAAAGGGAGTAGGTAAGACCTACAATGCCATCCTGACTGTCAAGTCAATCCCTCAAGCCCAAGCCTACTATGGCCTCCTCAAACGAGTCAAAGCTGGGGAGACGAGGGTCAAGGTATCGGAAAGGGTCAAGCAGGTCCTTCCTGATTTTCCAAAGGCGACGATCACTTACTCCGTCACAGAAAATGAAGAAGACTCAAGAGCCAACCAAGACCACATGAAGCAGGTCTTAGAGGACTATAACCAAGAGTTTGATACCCACTTTACCATGGCTGATCTTCGTGGCTTTAATACGGATGTCAATAACCGTCTAGCTCGAAAACAGGACAAATACCTCTATCGCAATGAACAGTTGGACTTAGTCATCGTGGTCAATCGTCTCTTAACAGGATTTGATGCCCCTTGTCTATCAACTCTCTTTATTGACCGCAAGCCCATGCAACCGCAGGACTTGATTCAGGCCTTTAGCCGAACCAACCGTATTTTTGATAGCAGTAAGACCTATGGTCATATCATCACCTTCCAAAAGCCCCTAGCTTTTAAGGAAGCAGTGGATAATGCCCTCAAACTCTACTCGAATGGTGGAGAAAACGAGGTCCTAGCACCGAGTTGGGAAGAGGAGAAGAGAAATTTTTTGAGGAGCTGCAGTGATTTCAAAAATCTTGCTACTGATGACTATGTGAACGGTCTAGATCTCGAGCAAGTCTCTACACCTGAGTTGAGGAAACTAGCTAAAACCTATCAAGCCTTTGATAAATACCTAGCCTCTATCCGAGTGTATAAAGAGTATGATGAGGAAGAAGTTTACAGTCAGACAGGGCTTGATGGAGAAAAGTTAGAAAGGTATCTGGGACTTTATCGAAATGTCCTTGCAGAATTAAAAAGCCGAGTAGAGGATGATGACGATGGTGAACCACTTGATATCCACTATGAACTGGAGTCTATCCAAGTGGACGAAATTAACTATGCCTATATCTTAACCTTGATCCAAAGCCTGATTGAGCAAGGCCAGAGTCAAGAAAAGAACCTCAGCGCTCAAGATAAGGAAGCGGTGGATAACTATATTCAGAGTCTTGAGAAGACCAATCCAAATCTTGCCCAGATCATCACTGAACTGTGGAGAGAAGTTCAAGAGCATCCAGAAAGTTATCGTGGTCAGTCTATCGCAAATATCTTGGATCAGATGATCGAGGCTGTCATCCAGCAACATATCCAAATCTTTAGCAAACGCTGGTATGTCGGCGAAGATGAACTCCGTTACTATGTCGAACACTGCCGTAAGGGAGCTAAAAAACAACTAGGAGAAAGTCAGCTGACCAAGAGCCAGCGCTATCAGGACTATAAGCTAGAGGTGGCGGATGCCCTCAATCCTCTCCTCTATAAAAAACAAATCAAGGAAGCTTGTACCCAACTGGTGGAGGAAGTTATTGAGCCGTTGAGGGTTGGGAGATGAAAAGAATATACTGAACTTTGTTATTTAAAAATTTTCAATGTAAGCTAATATAAATTCATTTAAAAACTGAAACGAGGGTAAATTTATGGTTACTACTATTATAGATTTGGAACAAATTAAATTTGAAGATTGTGAGACTACACTATTTGAAGGTAAAGAATTAGAACTGTCACCAAAAAATTTTATTTTTGCAAGAAACGGTTCGGGTAAATCAACATTAAGTAAAGCAATTTATAATCAAAAACAAACAGAATTTGACGTGTATGTTTTTAATGGTTTTGACTCTTTGATAGGAGAAAATGAGAATCTAGATGCTTTTTCATTAGCAGTTAATGCAAGTGAAAAAGAGGCAGAAATAAAAGAATTAGAAGATGAAATTAAAAGAATAGAGCAGGAGTTGTCTTTAGTTGAAAAACTACTAGATGAAAAAAGTGGCGAGGATGAAGAACCAAATTTGTGTTTTGAGCGTTCAGAGAAAATAAGATTGTTTAATGAACAAGATAGGAAAATACAAAATTTTTATAAAAATTCCGCTCGAACTATTTCACTAAAAACGGGTCCTGTTATTGTAGAAAATCCAAAGTCTTATAATAAAAATATTTTCGAATCAGAAATTACAAATGCTTGTCGTTTAGGTGAAGCAGATATAAATCTTTATAAGAAGATATTGCAGAGAGTACCTAAAGAAATTAGTCCCATTAGTGAGAATGAAATTAATTTTGAAAATTATTTGAAAGCAGTTAATGAAATTATTTCAAGTAAAGTCGTTGAACGAGTATTCATTGGTAGATTAGATAACCAAAGAAAGATTAATTTCGCTAAAGAAGGATTAGAAATCCATAAAGAAGAAAATATATGCTCGTTTTGTGGGAATGAACTTTCTGATACAGTATTGACGGAGTTGGATAAATATTTTTCTGCAGATGAGGTGAAGGAACTTCAAAATCGGATTGAAGTTGGTAAAGAAAAAATTGCTAGCTTGCTTAATGAGATTGAGACAAATGTCAAGATTAGTGCAGATGATTTTTTTCCGGATCTTAAAGAAGAGGTTGAAAAAGAGAGTGAGAGATTAAATGAGGCCCGTACAGAGCAGAAATCCTATTTAGAAATATTACTTAAAACATTAGAACAGAAAGAAAGCAATCTTTTTGTGGAGAGTAAAGAATTAAAGTTGCCTGTACCAAATAATATGAATTATAGTGAGATAAACAAACTAATTGAAATACACAATCAAAATGTTTTAGATATTAAAAACAAACAAAAAGAGGCAAGAGATGCAATTCGATAT
Organism: uncultured Streptococcus sp.; assembly: GCA_963542415.1. Taxonomy (GTDB): domain Bacteria; phylum Bacillota; class Bacilli; order Lactobacillales; family Streptococcaceae; genus Streptococcus. The sequence goes on along the minus strand of CAUTXU010000011.1, from coordinate 10,691 downwards.
CATGAAATAAAATTGTTACTTGAGGACTTCCAATACGATGTTGAGATAGAAAGAATAACTGTTCTTAAGAGTGAAAAAGAGGAAAAAGAATTAGTATATAGTCAAAAGGAAGATGAAAAGAAAGAATTGGAACAAAATATAGCTGAATATCGAAGTCAGGTTGATAAATTAAAACCAAAAGCAGAAAAACAAGCTATTGAGAGAATAAATAAAAAACTTCGGTTAAAAGTTTCTTGGGAATTAGATCATGTAGACAATGAAAACCTTGGTTATTACAGAATAAAAGAAGGAGATAAATATAGAAGTGTAAAACAATTATCAACAGGTGAAAAAAATGTCATTGCATTTTTATATTTTATTGAGCGTTTGGAGGAAGTTAAAGAAGGACGAAAGAAGAATAAAATAATAGTATTTGACGATCCAATGAGTTCGAATGATGATAAAATGCAATACTTGATTATTTGGGAACTACAAAAACTTTATCAGAATAAAGATAGAGATAAATTCGATTCAAACCGAGATATCATGGTAGTTCTAACTCATAATGTTCATTTTTATTTGAATGTTCAACCACATGGTTATTTTAAAGATGAGAATGGTAGAACTAAATATGATAAGAATAATTTTTACCGAATTGATCATCATGCATTTATTAAAATTTCAACTGAAAAGGAGGATTTTAAAACAAGTTATGAGGCTCTTTGGGTAGAACTGAAGGATTTGTATGAATGTAGTCATGAACTCTCAATGTTGAATACGATGAGAAGGATAATAGAAACTTTTATGAAGTTTAATGCATTGAAACAGGATATTTTTTATCAAGACAATGAGCAGTATTTGAAATTGTTTAATGTCAATTCTCATGGAATAGATGATCCATCTGCAGTTCAATATACAGAATCTATTGATGAAATGAGAGATCTTTTTTATCAAATTTTTAAGGATAATCATTATGAAGAACATTTTAAATACTATTGGAAATTTGATACTAAGAATTGATTTTGATGAAGGATATAGATGTGAATGGAATTTGAAAAAACAAAAAAAATAAAACTACTATTTAACCAGGGTAATGCATTGTCTAGGATAATTAAAACAACTTTGAGTGATACTTCGGATGTAGTAGGAAGATACAATTCTTGTGTAGAATATGCAAAAAGTTATAATAAATTATTAAAGCGATCATATGACATACTAGATAATTTTGAAGATTTAGTATTTTATAAATTAAAAAATCTAAGTCCTTATAATATGACTTGGCCACAACAGAAAACATTAATGGAAAGTGTATTAACTAATTTAGAATTTTTGCTTTCTAATTTAAGTAGCTCCCTAGAATTTGTTGAGGACGAGTTTAATAATCTTGAGAATTTTATAAGAACAAAATTACGATCAGCACTTTTCAGTTTTCCTGAAAAAGAACTAGATATTCAAAATGCCTTGGAGTCTCTTTTTATTGGAAGAGGATGGTCAAAAGGTATAGATTATGATAGAGAAGCAGGGAAATTTAATTTTTCTGGTCGCGAATATATTCCTGACTTTATAGTACCGAATTTAAGATTAGCTATAGAAGTAAAATTAATTAGAAAAGGTCGAAAATCTAAAATTATCGAAGAAATAAATGCAGATGTTTCCGCCTATAGTAAGCAATATTCTAAGCAAATGTATATTATTTATGATCTAGGAGAAATTAGAGATGAAATAGAGTTTCGTCGTGATATAGAACTGTTGGATGACGATATCCGTGTTCTAGTTATAAAGCATTAGAAGTAAAACAATTTAAATATGGATAGGTAATACATTTCTGACTAAAGATATAAAACTTAGTAATACATGGATATGATATGAATTTAGATAAAAAGATGATAAAAAATAATATTCCCCGAATTAGGTTTAACAATTTTGAAGCTTTTTGGGTAGAAAAAAGAATTGCAGATATAGTCAAAATATCTGCTGGTGGTGATGTAGATAAAGTAAAATTGAAGGAAAGTGGAAAATATCCTGTTATTGCAAATGCTTTGACAAACAAAGGAATCGTTGGATTTTATGAAGATTATAAAGTGAAAGCTCCTGCAGTGACTGTTACAGGTCGTGGAGATGTTGGATATGCAGTAGCAAGACATGAAAATTTTACTCCAATTGTTAGACTCCTGACTCTTCAATCGGAAAAAATTGATGTTGATTATCTTGAAAATCAGATTAATTCTATGAGAATTTTAAATGAATCTACGGGTGTTCCTCAATTGACAGCTCCACAACTTGGGAACTATAAAGTGTATTATCCTAAAATTGAAGAACAATCTGCCATCGGTACCCTTTTCCGTACCTTCGACGACCTTCTGGCTAGCTACAAGGACAATCTCGTCAACTACCAATCTCTCAAGGCGACCATGCTTTCTAAGATGTTTCCCAAAGCTGGACAGACAGTTCCTGAGATTCGTTTGAATGGATTTGACGGTGAGTGGGAGCTTTGTGAAATTAATGATTTAGCTGATGACTTTCAAAGTGGTGGCACTCCAAAAACAAATGTTCAGGAATATTGGGATGGGGATATTCCTTGGATTCAGTCATCTGACTTAGGGATAAATTGTCTATTTGAGATTAAAGTTCAAAAAAGTATTTCTGAGAAAGGTTTGGAAAATTCATCAGCCAAAATAATACCAAAAGATTCAATTGCAGTTGTTACGAGAGTTGGAGTTGGGAAGTTAGCGGTGATGCGTCATGAATACGCAACAAGTCAGGATTTTTTATCACTCTCAAATCTTAAATCCAATATAGAATTCACAGCATATTTGCTATATAGATTACTTCAAAAGGAAGTTAACCAACTTCAAGGGACATCAATAAAGGGTATTACTAAAGTGGAATTACTATCGAAAAAAGTATTTATCCCATCTCTCCCTGAACAACAAGCCATCGGTGCCTACTTCTCAAACCTCGATAACCTCATCAATTCTCATCAAGAAAAAATTTCTCAATTAGAAACACTGAAAAAGAAACTCTTACAGGATATGTTTATTTGAGGATTTGGAGTATGAGCGATATTTTTATAGAGTTGGAGAAGATTGACACTTCAGCAGCAGCAAAAAATTTTGCTGAACTACTGCAAGAAGATAAAACATATTTTCTTAATGGAAACTGGGGCTCAGGGAAATCAACATTTTTACAGGATGTAAACAAGAATAAAAAGATAAAACTAATTACTATGGATTTTTGGAGATTAACAGATAATCGTTCAATGATTGAAGTAACATTTGCAAAACTCCATCCATTTTTTTACTTAGTTTTGATGAGGTTAAGTATTGTTGCCCTAGTAATGGTTTCTATTTTGATGACTAATGTTGTGGATTTAGGATTGGGTGAGTATTTTGGTTCTGAGAAATCAGTGATTCTGAAAATTGGAGGATTGGTGTCTTTAGGAGTTGCAGTTTGGAATGTTTTTAAATATAAATCTGATGAGTTGTATAGCTTCTTATTAACTAGACTACATAAATTTTCTAAGATTTTAGTTATTGATGATTTTGATAGAATGCTGGAAAAGCAACAAGAAGACTGTTATAAACTTTTTAGTTTGATAAATGGAAAGCTACCTATTATTTTTGTTGGTGATATGACACTACTTTATAAGAGAGGGGATAACTATCTATCAAAGATAATTGATAGACAAGTTGAGTTACCTTTTGTACTACATTCTTCAAATATTTGGGATAGTTATTTTCATTTATTAGAAAAAAAGTTTGGCGTTTATTTATCAGAGAATTTTAAAAAAAGAGTTAAAAGTGACCAGAGAAATTTACGTGATAGGGAACATTTTAATGATTATGTAAATAAAGAATTTTTTACAAGAAGGAAATTTGGTCGTGTTCAAGTGGAACAACAGTTGTTAATTATCTATGCTTACTTATTTTATCCAGAACTCTATAAGAAAATGCTCAACAATATACAAATAGTTATAGAAGAGAATGAGAAAACAAAGCTAGAAGATTTTCTCCGTAAAGGCCACACAATAAAAGAGCTGTTATCTGAAATCCAAAAAGTTGATAATGAGCAATATCCACTAAGTTTTAATAAGAATAGTATGGAATATTTTCTTTATGAAGTGCCTATGAATCGTACAAAAGATGAATTAGATACCTTGTTCGTAGAACAGTCAGATAAATTTATACAAGAGTTATTAAATTCGGATCAAAAGACTGATTTTTATCAATATTTGAATAATCAATTTGCAGATTTTTCTGATATTCAGAAAAAAAGTTTACTAAATATTGTTATTAATGAATCTATGAAGTTTAAAAATAGTCCCTCTATGACTCTTATTGTCCAAGAAATGTATAATGAGATAGTGCCTCCATATGAAAGAAATTATCCCCTAACAAAAGATGTGATTTCTAAAATTGTTGAAATGTGGGAAAATATTTTAGAACCTGCAGGTTTAGATCAGTCTGAGATTATCTATTTTTTAAAAAAGCATAGAGTATTGAGCTTCCATAATTTAGGATGCTATTTTCATGACTTAGATATTGGTTGTCAAACCTTTACAAAGTATCGTAGAAAAGATTTTCTTCTATTGACTTATTTAGCTTCAGTGGAAAAATTTAGCAAATTTGATAGTTGGGATAGCAGTATATGGGATTTTATAAATCATTTCAACGATACAGAATTCCTATCATTCTGGACATTTCAGTCTATTCTATCGAATGAATATGGCTTTGATGGATTTGATATTATTCCTGAAAATAAGAAATATATTCTTTGGACGGGGAGATATATGTTTGCTCCGCCAAATGACTATGTAAGTTATGAAAAGACAGTAATTTTAAATATTCGGGAAAAACTAAATCAAATGGAGTCAAATGGATTCGTATTTGAAGCCAAAATTGATGAACTAAAGAAACCATTATCAATGAAAACTTAGAAAGAAACATTATGGAAACAACACAAACTTCCCAGTCGCTCTACCAAGCCCTGTGGAACTCAGCGGATGTTCTCCGCTCTAAGATGGATGCCAATGACTACAAGTCCTATCTCTTGGGCATGGTCTTTTATAAGTACCTGTCAGATAAGATGCTCTTTTTCGTGGCGGAGACTATGGAGGAGGGGAGTGAGAGTCTAGAGGCTGCCCTTGAGGTTTATCGTAACTACTATGAGGAAGCGGATACCCATGAGGATCTTCTTGCAGTTATGAAGGACGAACTCAACTATAGTATCAAGCCTGAGTTGACCTTTACGGCTCTTGTAGCACGTGTTAATGAGGGGACTTTCCAGTTGGAAGACTTGGCTCAGGGCTTTCGAGATATTGAGCAGAGTGACGAACTCTATGAAAATCTCTTTGAAGATATTGACCTCTATTCCAAAAAGTTAGGGGCAACTCCGCAAAAGCAAAACCAAACGGTAGCGGCGGTCATGAAGGAGTTGGCTGTGCTAGATGTGGCTGGTCATGCAGGCGATATGCTGGGGGATGCCTATGAGTATCTGATCGGTCAGTTTGCGACTGACTCGGGGAAGAAGGCTGGTGAGTTCTATACACCTCAGCCTGTTGCCAAGCTCATGACTCAGATTGCCTTTTTGGGTCGTGAGGACCAGCTAGGCTTTACCATCTATGATGCGACTATGGGTTCTGGCTCTCTCTTGCTCAATGCCAAGAAATACTCTCACAAACCACAGACAGTTGTCTACTTTGGTCAGGAACTCAATACTTCGACCTATAACTTGGCTCGGATGAACATGATTCTACACGGTGTTCCTGTTGAAAATCAATTCCTCCACAATGCCGATACCTTGGATGAAGACTGGCCGACTCAAGAACCGACTAACTTTGACGGTGTTCTCATGAACCCTCCCTACTCTGCCAAGTGGTCAGCTAATTCTGGCTTTATGGCTGATCCTCGTTTCTCTCCTTTTGGGAAACTGGCACCCCAGTCCAAGGCTGACTTTGCCTTTCTCTTGCATGGTTACTACCATCTCAAGCAGGATAATGGAGTTATGGCTATCGTCCTTCCCCACGGTGTTCTTTTCCGTGGCAATGCGGAGGGGACCATTCGTAAGGCCTTGTTAGAAGAAGGTGCTATTGATACGGTTATCGGTCTACCTGCCAATATCTTCTTTAATACCAGTATTCCGACCACGGTTATCATTCTCAAAAAGAACCGCACCAATCGTGATGTCTACTTTATCGATGCTTCTAAGGAGTTTGATAAGGGGAAAAAACAGAATATCATGACGGATGTGCATATCGAGAAGATTCTGGAAGCCTACAAGTCACGTGAGGAGATTGACAAGTTTGCCCATCTGGCAAGTTATGAAGAAATCGTTGAAAATGACTACAACCTCAATATCCCTCGCTATGTAGATACCTTTGAGGAAGAAGAGGTCGAGCCACTGACAGACATCGTTAGCAAGATTAATACTACAAATGAAGCAATTCAAAACCAAACCGCTTCCCTACTTGAAATGCTCGGTCAACTCCATGGAACCACACCAGAAGCCGATGCTGAACTTAAAGAGTTTTTGAAAGAGTTTGAAGGGTGATGGAGAAATAGTTAGATACATCTATCAGATTTGAAATACCAGCCAAATTAACTTTTGGTTGGTATTTGTTTTCTAAAAATGATATAATTAAATTACCTAAAAGGTAATTTAATTTAACAGAAAGGGACATATGAAGCTTATCTATACAAACAAAACTGTTGAAAAGCAGTGCACAGAGCTGAGGAGAGCGAAAAAGGATTTTTCGGATAAGATTGCTGTAAAGTTGCATCTCTTGATCAACTTTTTGGAAGCGGCGGATTCTCTGGCTAGTGTGACAGTTTTTCCTAAATATCACTTTCACCAACTAAAGGGAAAGAGACAGGGGCAGTTTGCTTTGGATATAGATGGTCGAAGGAGTTCCTATCGGTTGATTGTAGAATTTCGTGAGGAGGATTTAGAAAAGGTGTTTCCAAATCCTGTTGAAATCGAAATCCTAAAAATAGAGGAGGTCAGCAATCACTATGAGTAATAAAATTGTTGAATACAAAGACCTGATTGCTTTTCATCCAGGTCAGTATGTTGAGGAATTGATTGAAGAGTATAACGTAACGCAGAAAGAATTTGCGGAGCGTTTGGGGGTTTCAGCAAAGACTGTCAGCAAGCTCGTCAATGCTGAGGAGTCCATTAGTAAAGAAACAGCTCATAAGCTTGCCAAGCTAAGCGGAGTTTCCATGCAAACTTGGCTCAATCTTCAAAATGCTTATGATGTAAAAGTGGCTGAGATTGCAGAGGAAAGAGAGCTTGAAGAAGGTAGCGAGAAAGAAATCTGTGAGCTGATTGATTTCAAGTATTTTAAGGAAAAAGGCTACGTTCCAGACAAACGCTATAGTTTGAAGGAAAAGATTGTCGAGCTTCGCAAGATTCTAGGTGTGGCGAATTTAGAAAATCTTTCATCTTTTAACCATCTAGTCAGTTATCGGAATACGCGTGAGTTTACAACTAAAAGTATAGTAAACTCTAATATCATGCTGGAGTTGGCATCTAAAAAAGCACGTGATACAACAACTACCAAGCTCAACCGCAAAAAGCTAGAGAAAAGCTTGCCTGCTTTGAGAAAGTTGACCAGACAAGATCCAGAAGTTTTTCCTCAACGATTGTATGATATCTTGCTAGATTGTGGTGTTGTCCTAGTAGGTCTACCTGCTTTGCCAAATGCCAATCTAAATGGAGCGACTAAAAAATTCAGTAATGGTAGTGCCTTGCTTTTACTTACGGATCGAAACAAAGCGTCAGATATTTTTTTGTTCTCACTTTTCCATGAGATTGGACATATTTTACAAAATGACTTTTCATCTGATGATGGAAATAGCGCATCTTACCGACATTCTGAGGAAGAGGCTGACCAGTTTGCAAAAGATTTCTTGATTAGACCAGAAGACTATCAAGCTTTTGTCAAGAAAGGAAACTTTGATAAGTCAGACATTCTTCGATTTTCTGAGGAGATAGATATTCATCCAAGCGTCGTTTTAGGCAGATTACAAAATGAGGGTATTCTCGGTTTTGACCGTTTCCGAGAACTAAAAGAAAATTATTACTTTGTTTCTTGAATCTATCGAAAGTTGTAGAAGATGAAAAAAGTTTCATACGGTTAGTAATTATTATTTCTTTTTCCGCTCATAATTCGCTCGTTTTTAAGATACAACTTTGTTTCCGTATTTCCTGGAAACTGATAAAAATCAAGGAGCAAGATGAAACAAACTAACCAAAAATCCCAGTGTCAGCAACTCTGGGCTAGAAACAAATACCTCGTTTTGAGTCATTCTAGCAATATTTACAATGAGATTCGCCAATACCTGAAGAATGAAGAGGTGGAGGTAAGTCATGTTCAAGAACTAATCGACCGTGCCTGTCAAATCCCTGAGCATAGAGGTCAGGTTTGCAACGCCTTTCAGCATATTTGGGGCTATTTTAAAAAGAAAGCGACAGATGCCGAGCGCAAGGACTATATGCTCTTGCTAGATCGCTACCGCTTTGGTCAGGCTTCTAAAGAAGACTTAATCGCTAAGACTCGAGATTTGCTTGAACGTTACCCAAATACCTACTTGCAACATTCGACTTTACTGAAAGGAGACTCCCATGAGACTTTGGCATGAGGCTTTGATTTCACAACTTCCCCGTCCTCAACTCTTGGGGCAACATCGAGAGTGTTGCGCCCTGCGTGGCAATGGCTGGGGCAGAAAGCATGCGACGGTTGACTATGTCTTTACTCACTCTCCCTATCGTCTCTATGCCTATCATGACTTGATCATGAAGGAGATGGTTAAACGAGGCTTTAAGGTCAGTCCAGAGTGGTTGGATAAGAACTACCGTGGTAAGACTTGCCCTTCTTATCAAGACTTAGCAGAGGAGAAGCTAGGCAAGCCCATCTATAGTGAGCATGATGCAGGATACTATGAGGAGTGTCTGGATAATCTCCGAGAGAAGGGGATTGACTTATAGTCTTTTCTAATAACAAGTCATAGTCACTTATAAGAATTACTAATAACACGTTTGGCCAGTCTAACTGAAATATAGTTAAAAAACAAGCTACACAAAGGATTTGAGGCATTTGTCTCAAGTCTTTTTCTTTTGTTTAAAACAGAGATATAGTTTCAAACTATATCAAAGCCTAATTTTTTACAATTATACAGATGATTTCTTTTCTGTTAAGATAGTTTCAACAACAAATTTTGGAGGACACATCATGTCAACTACAATCATCGGTTTCCCTCGTTTGGGCGAATTCCGCGAATTAAAATTTACAACTGAAAAATACTTTAGAAAAGAAATCTCAGAAGAAGAACTCTTGGCAGCAGCAAAAGACTTGCGTGCTAAACACTGGAACATTGTCAAAGAAAAAGGCATCACTGAAATTCCATCAAATGACTTTTCTCACTATGACAACTTCCTAGATGCAGCTTTCCTTTTCAACGTGGTACCTGCTTCAGTTCAAAACTTGGACTTGTCTGACCTTGAGCGCTACTTCGCTTTGGGTCGTGGTTACCAAGGAGAAAAAGGGGACGTTCGCGCCCTTCCAATGAAGAAATGGTTCAACACCAACTACCACTACATCGTTCCTAAATTTGAAAAAGACACTCAAGTCAAACTTGCAGGTCACAAGATTTTTGATGAGTTCCAAGAAGCAAAAGAACTTGGATTGAACACTCGCCCAGTTCTTGTAGGTCCATTCACTTTCCTTCAATTGTCAGACTTTGAAGAAGGTGTGAAAGCAGAAGACTTCGTAGACAGCTTAGTGGCTGCTTACCAAGAAGTTTTTGCTAAATTGGCAGAACTTGGTGCGACTCGTATCCAATTGGACGAAGCGGCTCTTGTAAAAGATTTGACAGCTGAAGAAAAAGCTCTCTTCTTGAACCTTTACAACAAACTTTTGGCTGACAAAAAAGGTCTTGAAGTCTTGCTTCAAACTTACTTCGGAGACGTTCGTGATGTCTACTCTGACCTTGTAAACTTGCCAGTTGATGCCATCGGTTTGGACTTCGTTGAAGGTAAGAAAACTCTTGAATTGGTTAAAGGTGGCTTCCCAGCTGACAAGACTCTTTATGCAGGTATTGTCAATGGTAAAAACATCTGGCGTAACAACTACGAAAAGAGCTTGGCTGTTCTTGAGCAAATTCCAGCTGAAAACATTGTCTTGACAAGCTCATGCTCACTTCTTCATGTGCCATTTACAACAGCTAATGAAGAATTTGAACCAGCAATCTTGAACCACTTTGCCTTTGCAGTTGAAAAATTGGATGAGATTCGTGATTTGGATGCTATCCGCAATGGTCAAGGTGAAGAAGCACTTGCAGCTAACAAAGAACTCTTTGCGACTGAGCGTGTTGGTGAAAATGCTGAACTTCGTGCGCGTATCGCTGGTTTGACTGATGCAGACTACACTCGTTTGCCAGCCTTTGCAGAACGTGAAGCTATTCAAGAAGAAGCTTTCAAACTTCCAGCTCTTCCAACAACAACTATCGGTTCATTCCCTCAAACAAAAGAAGTTCGTGCTAAACGTTTGGCTTACCGTAAAGGTGAATTGTCTCAAGAAGAGTACGATGCTTTCCTTGCTGAAACGATCGATGAATGGATCAAATGGCAAGAAGATATCGACTTTGATGTCCTTGTTCACGGTGAGTTTGAGCGTAATGACATGGTTGAGTACTTCGGTCAAAACTTGTCAG